>DASSQU010000187.1:0-5224 GCA_035702325.1 Steroidobacteraceae bacterium | reverse complement strand
GCCGCGGAGGCCGCCGCCAGCGCGGCGACCGCCGACCGCTATCACCTGTGCTTTGCGCTCGGCAAGGCGCTCGAGGACCGCGAGCGTTATGCGGAGTCCTTCGAGTATTACGCGCGCGGCAATGCGCTCAAGCGCGCCGCGAGCCGCTACCGCCCGGAGCTCACCGAGCTCAACACGCGGCTGCAGATCGAGGTGTGCACCGCCGGGCTCTTCGCCCTACACCGCGACGCCGGGGCGAGCCCCAACGATCCGATCTTCATCGTCGGTCTGCCGCGTTCGGGCTCGACTCTGATCGAGCAGATCCTGGCGTCACACCCGCAGGTCGAGGGCACCCACGAGCTCGCCGAGATCCCGCGCCTGGTCGCCGGACTCCAGGGGCGCGATGCCGTGCCCGGCAACCCCCGCTACCCGGCGGTGCTCGCCGGGATGAGCGACGCGGAATTCCGCCGTCTCGGCGAGCGCTACCTCGCCGACACGCGCGTCTACCGCAGCGGCAAGCCGCGCTTCATCGACAAGATGCCGAACAACTTCCGCCATCTCGGCCTGATCCACCTGATGCTCCCGAACGCCACCATCATCGATGCGCGGCGCGAGCCCATGGCCTGCTGCTTCGGCAATCTCAAGCAGCTGTTCGCCCACGGCCAGGAATTCGCCTACGGCATCGAGGACATCGCCCGCTACTACCGCACCTATCTCGAGCTGATGCGGCACTGGGACCGCGTGCTGCCGGGGCGGGTGCTGCGCATGCAGCACGAGGACCTGGTCGGCGATCTCGAAGGCAACGTCCGCCGGCTGCTCGATTTCTGCGGGCTCAGCTTCGCACCCGAGTGTCTCGAGTTCCACCGCACCGCGCGCAGCGTGCGCAGCGCGAGCTCCGAGCAGGTGCGCCAGCCGCTCAACCGCGAGGGCCTCGACCAGTGGCGTCACTACGAGCCGTGGCTGGGGAGCCTGCGCACGGCGCTCGGGGATGCGCTCGAGCGCTACCGCGACTAGCGCTGGGTGGTCTGCCAGGCGGCGGCCACGAAGTACGGCACGGAGGAGCGCGGCAGCGGCGCGCGGCCGCGGATGTCATCGGCCAGCTTCTCCGCCAGCATGATGGTGGGCGCGTTCAGGTTGCCGGTGGTGATCGACGGCATGATGGAGGAGTCCACCACGCGCAGCTTTTCCACCCCGATGACGCGCGCTTGCGTGTCGACCACCGCTTGTCGGTCGCTGCTCGCCCCCATGCGGCAGCTGCACGAGGGGTGGAAGGCGCTCTCGACCTTGGCGCGGATGAAGGCGTCGATCGCCGCGTCGCTCTGCACTGCCTCGCCCGGCTGGATCTCGCGCCCGCGGTAACGATCGAAGGCGGCCTGCGCGAAGATCTCGCGCGTCAGACGCACGCAGGCGCGCATCTCCACCCAGTCCTCGGGCTGCGACAGGTAGTTGAAGCAGATCCGCGGCGCATCGCCCGGCTCGGCGGATCGCAGCCGCACCCAGCCGCGGCTGCGCGAGCGCATCGGTCCCACGTGGGCCTGGAAGCCGTGCTCGCGCGCGAGCGACGAGCCGTCGTAATTCACCGCCATGGGCAGGAAATGAAACTGGATGTCGGGGTAACGCACGCCCGGGCGGCTGCGGATGAAGCCGCCGCTCTCGAAATGATTGCTGCTGCCGAGGCCGTCGTGCCGCAGCAGCCAGCGCGCGCCGATGCACGCCTTGCGCCACGGGTTCATCTGCGAGTAGAGCGTGACCGGTTCGCGGCATGCGACCTGGAAGTAGAACTCGAGGTGATCCTGCAGGTTCTCCCCCACCCCGGGGAGCTCGTGCACCACCTCGATGCCGAGCGCGCGGAGCTCCGCCGCCGGCCCCAGACCCGAGAGCTTCAGCAGCTGCGGTGAGCCGATGGCGCCCGCGCACAGCAGCACTTCGCGCCGTGCGCGCACCTCGTGCAGCGCCGCGCCGCGCCGGTAGCGCACGCCGACCGCGCGCCGGCCCTCGGTCAGGATCCGGGTCGCGAGCGCATGGGTGCGCACGCCGAGGTTGCGGCGTCCGAGCGCCGGGCGCAGGTAGGCGTTGGCCGCGCTCGCGCGCCGCCCGCCGCCGACGGTCATGTCGAAGTAGCCGAAGCCTTCCTGACGGAAGCCGTTGACGTCGGCACTGAAGGCATAGCCGGCCTGGCGGGCGGCCTCGATCCAGGCCGCGTGCAGCGGATTGGTCAGCAGCCCGCGGCGCGTCGCGAGCTTGCCGTCCGCGCCGCGGTAGTCGTCGCCGCCGCCGGCGTAGCGCTCGGCGCGGCGAAAGTACGGCAGCACGTCGGCGTAACCCCAGCCGGCGGCGCCCTCCTCCACCCAGCGCTCGAAATCGAGCGGGTTGCCGCGCACGTACACCAGGCCGTTGATCGAGGAGGAGCCGCCGAGCACCTTGCCGCGCGGGGTGTGCAGCCGCCGTCCGTCGAGCTGCGGCTCGCTCTCGGTGTAGTAGCCCCAGTCGTACTTCGGCATGTTGAGCGGGATCGAGAGCGCGCTCGGCATCTGGATCCACACCGAGCGGTCCGAGCCGCCGTACTCGAGCAGCAGCACCGTGTCGCGGCCATCCTCGCTCAGGCGGTCGGCCAGCACGCACCCCGCCGAGCCCGCGCCGACGATCACGTAGTCGACCGATTCCTGAGCCACGGCTGCGCGCCCCGTCAGTAGGGCGAGTCGATGTCGCCCATGGCGACGTAGACACTCTTCAGCTGCGTGTAGTGCTCGATGGCGGCGCGGCCGTTCTCGCGCCCGAGCCCCGACATCTTGACGCCGCCGAAGGGCAGCTCGACGGGGGTCACGTTGTAGTGATTGATCCAGCAGGTGCCGGCCTCGAGCCGGGCGATCACCCGGTGCGCGCGCGTCAGGTCGTTGGTGAACACCCCGGCCGCCAGTCCGAACTCGGTGGCGTTGGCGCGCTCGATCACCTCGTCCTCGTCGCTGAACTCCAGCACCGACATGACCGGGCCGAAGATCTCGCGCTGCACGATGTCCATGTCGTCGCGGCAATGGTCGAACACCGTGGGCGCCACGAAGCAGCCGTCCGCGAGTGCGCCTGCGGTGACGCGCATCCCGCCGGCGAGCAGCCGCGCGCCCTGGGCGCGTCCGCGCGCGATCAGGCCGAGCACCTTCTCCATGTGCTCCGCGGAGATCAGCGCTCCGACCTGGGTGCGCGGATCGAGCGGGTCGCCGATGCGCATCGCCGCGACGCGCGCGCACAGCCGCTCGGTGAAGGCCGCGCGGATCGACCGGTGCACGAATACCCGCGTGCCGTTCGAGCACACCTCGCCGGCGGAGTAGAAGTTACCGAGCAGCGCCCCCGCGACCGCGTTGTCGAGCCTGGCGTCCTCGAACACGATGAGCGGCGACTTGCCGCCGAGCTCGAGCGTCACCTGCTTGAGCGTCGCGGCCGCATCCGCCATCACCGCCTTGCCGGTGCTCACCTCTCCGGTGAGCGAGATTTTGCGGATGGCCGCGTGACGGGTGAGGAGGCGCCCGGTCTCCGCCCGTCCCTGCACCACCTGGAAGACCCCGGCCGGCAGTCCGGCCTCGGCGTAGATCGCGGCGAGCCTGAGCGCGGTGAGCGGCGTGAGCTCGGCGGGCTTGAAGATCATCGCATTGCCGCAGGCGAGCGCCGGCGCGCTCTTCCAGCAGGCGATCTGCAGCGGGTAGTTCCACGCTCCGATGCCGGCGACGACTCCGAGGGGCTCGCGGCGGGTGTAGCCGAAGGCCGCACGCCCGAGATCGAGGTGCTCCCCGGCGATGCCGGCGGCGAGCCCGGCGAAGTACTCGAGGCAGTCCGCCCCCGAAAGCACGTCCACCGCGCGCGTCTCCTGGATCGGCTTGCCGGTGTTGCGCGTCTCGAGCTCGGCGAGCTCGGCGTTGCGCTCGCGCAGGAGCTGCGCGGCGCGCTGCAGCACCCGCCCGCGCTCGGCGCCGGTGAGCGCCGCCCAGTCGCGCTGCGCGGCGAGCGCCCGTTCGACCGCGGCGTTCACCGCGGCGGCGCCATCCACCGGGAGCTCCGCGAGCAGCGCTCCGCTGGCGGGATTCACCACCCGCAGCGCATCGGCGGCCGGTCCGCGGCCCGCGGGCACGGCGGCCGTGCCCGCCGCACCGCCCGCGTCCGCGCCGGCGGCGGCCTGTCCGGACCGCGTCGCGAACTCCTTCAGCCGCCCTTCGACGAACGCCGTGAGCAGCGCGCGGGCGCTCTCGCTGTCGGCCTCGCGCCACTCCGAGAGCGCGGCACGCAGCCACACGCCGTCGATCAGCGCGGCGATCATGGCCGCGACGCTGCGCGCGTCCGCGGGTGGGATCATCCGGCGCAGGTCGCTGCGCAGGTTCGAGAGCATGCGCCGCTGGTACGCAGTCTGTACGCGCTTCAGGCCCTCGACGTGCAGCACCTGACCCCAGAACGCGAGCCAGGCGGTGCCGGTGCGCCGGTCGAACTCCTCCGGCGCCAGGTTGATGTCGATGACGGCCTGCACGCGCCCGCGCGGCGTCCCGGCGAGCGCGAGCTTTGCCCGCACCCGCGCGGCCAGAGTCCGGGCCAGGGTGCGAAACGCCGCCTCGAGGAGCCCGTCCTTGTCGCCGAAGTAGTGCGCGACCAGCCCCGGGGACACGCCCGCGCGCCGCGCAATCTGGGCGAGGGTAGTGCCGACGTAGCCCACATCGGCGAGACTGTCGATCGTCACCTCGATGAGCTGGGCGCGCCGTGCCTCCTCCAGCTCGTCGCGTGGAAGCACAGATCCCGACGGGGCACGCAGAGCTTTGAGGGACATTGATTGCCTGTTCAATGTGCTTCCCTCAGGCACTCGACGCGACACCGGGCGGGCGCGTTGCGCTGGGTGAGGAGAGCAAGGGATACACTACGTCGGCTCAGTGACTTGGCGAACTTTTCTGGACTTGACAGAGCGTCCGTTAAACGGCTATTCAAGCCGAAGTGGAAATGATGAAGTCGGCAGCCCCGTGGGTCAAGTGCGCCGCTGCCGCAGCGGCGCGGCTGCCCGTTGCGCGGGCTGCAGGCCCCCGGGTCACGGCGTAACCCATTTCAGACGAGGACTAGAGGGTTGGTCGAGAAAGAGGCTAGCGGACGGACCGACAGCGGCATGGAGCACTTCGGCTACCGGGAGTCGCTTGATCGGGGCATAGGCAAATTCGGCAGCTTCGCCGCCGGGGTCAGCTACATCTCGATCCTTACGGGCACGTTCCAGCTTTTCTACTTC
>DASSQU010000186.1:0-2296 GCA_035702325.1 Steroidobacteraceae bacterium | reverse complement strand
CCGCTCGCCCGGCTCGGTACCCCGGAAGACGTCGCCGCCGCGGTGCTGTTCCTGGTCTCCCCGCAGGCCGGCTACATCACCGGGGAAACGCTGCACGTGAACGGCGGGATGTACATGCCGTGAAGGGGCGTTGGCCCGGCGCCACAGCGCCGGGAGAAGCCGGCGCCGCCCGGCGACCGCCGGGTCGGCTTTTGCCAGCAAAAACAAACACTCGCAGGCGGTGGCCCCGAGTGGCAGGGCGGGGGGTGTTCCCCTACAATACCGCGCCCGCTGCCCTCGCCGAGGCCTCACGGGCGGGCAGCCCCTAACGCCTCACATAAGGACCCATCGCTAATGAGCACAGTCGAGCAGCAGGTCAAAGCCATCGTTGCCGAGCAGCTGGGCGTCAAACAGGAACAAGTCACCAACGATGCCTCGTTCGTCGACGATCTCGGAGCCGATTCCCTCGACACCGTCGAGCTGGTCATGGCGCTCGAGGAGGAGTTCGAGATCGAGATCCCGGACGAGGATGCCGAGAAGAGCACCACCGTCCATCAGGCCATCGACTACATCAACGAGCGCCGCGCCAAATCCTGACCGACCGCGCTTCATACAGGAATCGTGTGAGCAGGCGCCGTGTCGTCGTGACGGGTCTCGGAATCGTGTCTCCCGTCGGGAGCACGGTTCAGTCGGCGTGGGAGGCGATACTGCGCGGTGAGAGCGGCATCGGGCCGGTGACCCGCTTCGACGTGTCGGCCTTTCCGGTGCGCATCGGCGGCGCGGTGCGCGATTTCGACGTCGCGCAGTACCTGCCGCCGAAGGAAGCGCGGCGCATGGACGAGTTCATGCACTACGGGGTCGCGGCCGGGGTGCAGGCCGTCACCGATTCGGGCATCGACTTCGCCCGGACCGACCCGGCGCGCTGCGGGGCGGTGTGCGGTGCCGGCATCGGCGGCCTCGGCACGATCGAGGCGGAGTACGAGGAGTCCCTCAAGGCGAAGAACCCGCGCAAGATCTCGCCGTTCTTCGTGCCGGCGACCATCATCAACATGATCGCGGGGCACCTCTCGATCCGCTACGGACTCAAGGGACCGAATCTCGGAGTGGTCACCGCCTGCACTACCTCGACTCACGCCATCGGGCTCGGCATGCGCACCATCCAGTACGGCGATGCCGAGGTGATCGTCGCGGGCGGCGGCGAGATGGCGACCACGCGCTGCGGGCTCGGCAGCTTCGGGCAGGCGAAGGCACTGTCCACCCGCAACGACGCGCCCACGGAGGCGAGCCGGCCGTGGGACAAGGACCGCGACGGCTTCGTGCTGGGCGACGGCGGCGGCGCGGTGCTGCTCGAGGAGCTCGAGCATGCGCGCCGGCGCGGAGCGCGCATCTACGCCGAGCTGGTGGGCTTCGGCATGAGCGGCGACGCCTACCACATCACCGCGCCCCCCGAGGACGGCGAGGGCGCGCGGCTCGCAATGGTGAACGCGCTGCGCGATGCACACCTGGACCCGACCGAGGTGCAGTACGTCAACGCCCACGCCACCTCGACGCCACTCGGTGACAAGGCCGAGACGGTCGCGATGAAACGTACCTTCGGCGAATATGCGCACCGCGTGGCGGTGAGCTCCACCAAGTCGATGACCGGGCACCTGCTCGGCGCGGCCGGCGTGGTCGAGGCGATCTTCTCGGTGCTCGCGATCCGCGATGGGGTCGCGCCTCCCACCATCAACTACCGTACGCCCGATCCCGAGTGCGATCTCGACTACGTGCCGAACACCGCGCGGCGCATGAAGATCGACGTGAGCCTGTCGAACTCCTTCGGCTTCGGCGGCACCAACGGCTCGCTCGTCTTCCGGCGCTTCGGCTAGGCCTACGCACACCCCACTGGCTCGCGAGCTCGACGTGCCGCCGGCGGTGCTCGGCCGCCTGGCGGCGCGTTTCCCGGCGCGCTATCCGCTGCTGCTCGACAGCGCCGCCCACGGGCCCCTGGGGCGCACCAGTCTGCTCCTCGCCGAGCCGCGCGCCGCGCTGTGGCTCGGCGCCGACGGGCGGATCGGCGCCACGGGCGTCGAGCCCGTCGGGCGCTCCTTCATCGAGGCGCTCGAAAACTGGTGGCTGAGCGAGCGCACCCCGGAGCCCGCCGCGGCCGGGCAGGGCGCGGGCGACTTCGCCGGAGGCTGGGCGCTTTATCTCGGCTACGAGCTCGCCGCGGAGGTCGAGCCGCTGCTCGCGCTGCCGCGCACGCCGCTGCCCTGGGTCGCGTACGCGCTGCGCACCCCCTGTGCCCTCGTGCACCGGCTCGACACGGGACGGGTAT
>DASSQU010000185.1:0-4872 GCA_035702325.1 Steroidobacteraceae bacterium | reverse complement strand
CCGCAAGGTATCTTCGAGCCATCCACCGGTCCCTTAGCCGGCGCGCCCGGTGCGCCGCGCCGGAAAATTCTACGCCCCGATGCTGGTCTCGTCCGCGATCATCTCCTCGAGGCGCTCGAGGTCGGGAACGAGCGGCGTCTCGTTCACCATGCGGATCTGGCAGATGATCGGCGCGCGCTCGGAAAAAGCGCGCGAGTTGTCGGGGCGGATCACGTCGGCGCTCACCCGCACCAGCTGCGGAAAGCCCTGGCTCACGATGGCGAAGTTGCCGCCTTCGACGCGGGTGCCGAGCGCCTGCAGGATCACGATGCGCGAGCGGCCGCTCGCCGGCGGAATCGCCTGCCCGCAGGCGCCCTCGAAGGAGATGAGCGGCACCGCCTTGCCGTTCCACGGCACGGTGCCGATGTACCAGGGCGGCGCACCGGTCATCTCGGAGGGCGTCTGGAAGCCGATCACCTCCGCGACGCAGGCGCGGGGAATGATGAGCCGCCCCTCGGCGAGCGGGACCAGCAGGCAGTAGATCTCGCTCAGGCGCTCGCTCATGGTGGTCCGGCCGTCAGCTTCCGGAGGCGGCCTGGCGCACCGCGGCGCGCCGCCGCTCGACCAGCGGCGCGATCGCATCCAGCAGCTGCGCCTCCTGGTAGGGCTTTCCGAGGTAGTCGTCGACGCCGAGCTCGATGGCGCGGGCGCGGTGCTTCTCGCCGACGCGCGAAGTGACCATGATGATCGGTACGTCCTTGAGGCGCGGGTCGTTGCGCACGTGGGCGGCGACCTCGTAGCCGTCCATGCGCGGCATCTCGATGTCGAGCAGGATCACGTCCGGCACATTGTCCTGCAGCAGCGCCACCGCATCGAGCCCATCGCGCGCAGTGAGCACGCGCATGCCGTTGCGCTCGAGCAGCCGCTGCGTCACGCGGCGCACGGTGATCGAGTCGTCGACCACCATGGCGAAGGTGCGCCGGTCGCCGCGCTCCTTGGGGGCTGCGGGGGCTGCCGCACGCGTACGCCACTCGGCCCGCACCAGCGCGCCGATGTCGAGGATGATGACGATCCGGCCGTCGCCGAGGATGGTCGCCCCGGAGATGCCGCGGATGCCCGAGATCTGCGGGCCGACGGACTTCACTACGATCTCGCGGCTGCCGATCAGCTCATCGGCCACGAGCCCCGTGGAGTGCTCGCCGGCGCGCACCAGCACCACCGGGATGGTGACGTCCTGTCCCGGGAGCGCCGACGGCTCGAGGCCGACGAAGGCGGCGAGATACTGGAAGCGGTACTTGGCACCGCCGTAGTCGAAGAACGGCGCATCGCGCCCGAGGTGCGCCGAGACCTCGGTCTTGGAGAGGCGCAGCACCCCTTCCACCGTCGGCAGCGGCAGCGCGTAGTACTCCTCGTCGATCCGCACCACGAGCGCGTGGCTGATCGCGAGGGTGAGCGGCAGGCGTACCGTGAAGACGGTCCCCTCGCCCGTCTTGGTCTCCATGTGCAGCGCGCCGCCCAGGCGCTTGATCTCGGTGGCGACCACGTCCATGCCGACGCCGCGCCCGGCCTGCTGGGTGACCGCGCCGGCGGTGGAGAAACCGGGCTCGAGGATCAGCTGGATCGCATCCTCGTCGCTGATGCTCTGGCCCGGGGCGATGAGCCCGAGCGCCCGGCCCTTGGCGCGGATCGCCTTCAGGTCCATGCCGCCGCCGTCGTCGGTGAGCCGCACCAGCACCTCGGCGCCTTCGCGCTGCAGCTCGAGCAGGATCCTGCCGGTGTCGGGCTTGCCGCGCCGCACGCGTTCCTCGGGCGGCTCGATGCCGTGCACGACCGCGTTGCGCAGCATGTGCTCGAACGGCGGCAGCATGCGCTCGAGCACCTGCCGGTCGAGCTCGCCCGAGGCGCCCTCGACGGTGAGCTCGGCGCGCTTGCCGGTGTCGGCGGCGGCCTGGCGCACGATACGCGCCAGGCGCTGCACGTGGCGCTGAAACGGCACCATACGCGTGCGCATCAGCCCGTTCTGCAGCTCGGTGATGGTGCGCGCCTGCTGCTGCAACAGGTTCTGCGTGTCCTTGGCGAGGTTCTCGAGCAGCTGCTGGATGCTCGCCACGTCGTTGGCGGTCTCGGCGAGCGCGCGCGAGTACTGCTGGATGGCGGAGTAACGGTCGAGCTCGAGCGGGTCGAACTCGCTGCGGTGCGCGCTCTCGTCCTCGTGCTTGTGCAGGATCTGCGCCTCGGTCTCGATCTCGAGACTGCGCAGCTGCTCCTTCAGGCGCGTGACCGTGCGCGAGAGCTCGCCCAGGTTGAAATCGAATGAGCCGAGCTGCTGCTCGAGCCGCGCGCGCGCGATGCTCGCCTCGCCCGAGATGTTGAGCAGCTGGTCGAGGAGCTCGGCGTCGACCCGCGCCATTTCCTGCCGCTCGCCCTGCGCCACGGGTTCGCGCCCGGGCGGCACGAGCTGCGGCGGGGCGAGGCCCTCCTCGGCAGCCTGCGCCTCGGGAGGTGCCGGCGCGGCCTCAACCGGCCGCCCGGGCGCGCGCATCAGCTCTTCGTTGAGGCGCGCGAGGGCGGTGTCGGAAATCGGCTCCGTAACTCCCACCGCGGCGGCGGGGACGGCGCGCGCGGGCGTCGGCACGGCGACCGCCCCGGGCTCCTCGGCGACCGCCGGGTGGGTCGCAGCCGGCACCGGCGGCGGCAACGGTGCCGGCATCTCGGCGGGCGGGGCTCTTGCCGGGGACGGCGCCGCTTCGGCGGGGAGCTCCGGCGGCGGCTCCGCCGGCGGTGGCGCACCGGCCGCAGGCGACAGGCCCTGGATGCGACCGATCATCGCGCGCGCCGGCGCGACGCGCTTGCCCGCAGCCACCTGCTCGCGCATGCGCGCGAGCTCATCGAGACTCGCCTGAATCACGTCGAACAGGCCGTCGTCGGCCTCGATGGAACCGTTGTCGACCTGCATGACGAGCGACTCGAGCTCGTGGCTCAGGTCTCCCATCGGCAGGATGCCCGCCATGCGCGCCCCGCCCTTGAGGGTGTGCAGCGGGCGCTTGAGCGCGAGGCGGTACTCGGCGATCCCGGGCTGGCCGCGCCACTCCGAGAGCGCGTGCTCGGCAGTCTCGATGAGCTCGGTCGCCTCGTCGGTGAAGATCGCCGCCACCTCGGGGTCGAAGTCGGCCGGCTCGTCCGGCAGCGCCCCTCCGGGCCCGGCCGCCACCGCGGCGGCGGGCTCGGCGCCCGGGGCGGCGTGCGCGCTCGCGGCGGCGACGCGCTGCTCGAGACTCTTGTCCGCCCGCTCGATGCGCTCGAGCAGCTGCCAGTGGTTGACGAAGTAACCGGTCGGCTCGTCGAGATGGCTGGCCACCGCCTCCATCGCCCCCATGCAGTCGCTGAGCAGCGTCAGGTCCTCGCTGCGCAGCCCCAGCCCGCTCGAGAACGCGCGCCGCAGCCAGCGATCGAGCGGCTCGGCGAGACGGATGCCGTGGCGGGCCTGCGCCATCTTCGAGCTCCCCGAGAGCGTGTGGCAGGCACGGTAGACATCCTCCGGAAGCGTGTGCGGCTCGGGCAGCCGTGCCTCGCGCGCGAGATAGCCGCGCACGGTGGCGACGTGCGTCGCGGTCTCGCGCGCGTAGATGTCGCGCAGCGTGTCGTCCGGGAGCGCGGCCGGGGCCGGCGCAGCGGCGGGGGCCTTCGCCGCCGCGGGCCGCTCGCCCGCGACGGTCGAGGCGGCGAAAGTCGTGGCCCCCGCTTCCTCCTCCGCGGGCGCGGGGCGCACCGCGGCGCGTCCGGCCGCGAGCGCGTGGGCGCGGGCGGCGATGGCCGCGGTATCGGTACGCGGCTTGCCGCCGCCCTCGAGCTGCTCGATGAGCTCGGGGAGCGCCGCCACGGCGGCGCGCAGCGTCTCGAGAATCGGCGGCGAGCGGCTGAGCGTGTTGTCGAGCACGCGGTTCAGCAGGTTCTCGATCGCCCAGGCAAACTCGCCGAGATCGCGGGCGCCGACCATTCGGCCGCTGCCCTTGAGAGTGTGGAAGGAGCGGCGCACGGTGACCAGCGCGTCACGCTCGAGCGGATTGTGCTCCCAGGCCGGGACGCCCTGGCTGATCTTGGCGAGCTCCTCGCGTGCTTCCTCGATGAAAAGCCGCATCAGCTCCGGATCGGCCTGCTCGACCGGGCGCGCGGCGCGCGCGGTGGACGCCGAAAGCGTCGGCGCCACCGCTCCGACCCGCGCGGCGTCCGCCTCCACGGTCGGCAGCGGCGCCGCCGTCGGAATCTGCACGGTGCGCCCGTCGTAGGCGGCCGGCTCGAGCGGCGCCACGGTGGGCACCGAGGGGGTCGGCTGCTGCTCGAGCGCCTGCACGCAGGCCTGGGCGTTGTCGAGCATGTACCAGGGATCGGAGCGGCCCGCCTGCACGGTCTCCATGTAGTACTCGACGCTCACGATGGCGTCCGCCAGGCGGTCGATGAACCCGGGCGGCAGCACGTGCACGCCGGGCTGCATGACGCGCTTGAGTTGCGCGGTGATGGCCTCGATGAGCTCGACGGCGCGGCCCCGGCCGAGCATCAGCAGGCCTGCCTTGATGCCGCGCATCAGGTCCTGCCAGCTGTCGAGGCCGGCGGCGTCGAGCGTGCCGCCGACGCTCTGGGTGATCGCCTCCTTGATGCGCGCCAGATTGACGATGCACTCGCGCAGCACCGCCGACTGCACCTGCTGGAACTCGGTGTCCTCGCTCGGTGCGGTGAGCTCGCTGTCGCGCGGGAGGATCAGCCCCACCAGGCGGTCGTCGAGGCGGTCCTCGACGCTGATCAGCGTCGCGGCGATCTCGACCAGCGTCGCCTCGTCGGCCGCGAGCGCGCCGCTCACGATCTTGTCGAGCCGCTCGGTCTCGCCCTGCACCTGGG
>DASSQU010000184.1:0-7569 GCA_035702325.1 Steroidobacteraceae bacterium | reverse complement strand
GGTCGCGGCGCGACCGCACACCATCGCGGCGCTCAGATCCGAGGGGCTGGCCGGCTAGGTCGCGCCACCCCGCCGGAGCTGCGCCGGTGTCAACCGGCCGTTTACTGTTACCATCGGCAGCCTGCAGGGTTTGCACGTGAGAGGATGCAATGGCTACCAAGCTCAACAAACAGCTGAAGCGCGAGATCGAAGTCGATGGCAAGCCCTACATGATCACGCTCTCGCCCGAGGGTGTGAAGCTCACCGAGAAGGGCAAGCGGCTCGGCCGCGAGCACACCTGGAAGGCGCTGCTCGGCGGCGGCGAGGGCGGTGGGTCGGCCGCCGGCGGGACGGGCTTCGGCTCGCCCGTCTAGCGTCCCCTCACGCGCAGGGAGCGGGCGGTGAGCGAGGAGAGTCTGCGCGAGCTGCTCGCCCGGGTGCACGAGCGCCTGAGCGCGAGCGGCTCAGTGGACCGCGAGGCACGCGAGCTGCTCGCCACCCTCATGCGCGACATCGAGCGCGCGCTGGCGGGCGGTACACCGGCGGACGCGACTCCGGGCCACGTGCCGCGGCTCGAAGCGCTGGCGGTGCGCTTCGAAGCGGGGCACCCCGCGCTCGCCGAGCACATCCGCCGCCTGATCGACGCACTCGTCAAAGCGGGTATCTGATTATCGGCGGAAAGGCCGGCGGCGCTTTCCGCAGGCCAGCCGCTCAGCTGTGACGCGCCCGCGGGCAATGGGCGCGGCCTTTGCCCGCTGCATCACGGGCCGGTTCGAGCGCCTTCAGTCGTCCATCAGGAAACTGCGCAGCTGCTCGCTGCGGCTCGGATGGCGCAGCTTGCGCAGCGCCTTCGCCTCGATCTGACGGATGCGCTCGCGCGTCACGTCGAACTGCTTGCCGACCTCTTCCAGCGTGTGGTCGGTGTTCATGTCGATGCCGAAGCGCATGCGCAGCACCTTGGCCTCGCGCGGCGTGAGCTGCGCCAGCACCGAGTGGGTGGTCTCGCGCAGCGACTCCATGGTGGCCTGGTCGATCGGGGATGCCACCGAGGTGTCCTCGATGAAGTCCCCCAGGTGCGAATCCTCGTCGTCGCCGATCGGCGTCTCCATGGAGATCGGCTCCTTGGCGATCTTCAGCACCTTGCGCACCTTGTCCTCGGGCATCTCCATGCGCACCGCCAGCTCCTCCGGCGTTGGCTCGCGCCCCATCTCCTGCAGCATCTGGCGTGAGATGCGGTTCAGCTTGTTGATCGTCTCGATCATGTGCACCGGGATGCGGATGGTGCGCGCCTGGTCGGCGATCGAGCGGGTGATCGCCTGGCGGATCCACCAGGTCGCGTAGGTGCTGAACTTGTAGCCGCGGCGGTATTCGAACTTGTCCACCGCCTTCATCAGGCCGATGTTGCCTTCCTGGATGAGATCGAGGAACTGCAAGCCGCGATTGGTGTACTTCTTGGCGATGGAGATCACCAGGCGCAGGTTCGCCTCGACCATCTCCTTCTTGGCACGGCGCGCCTTGGCCTCGCCGATCGACACGTCGCGATTGATCTCCTTGAGGTCGTTGATGGTGAGGTGGTAGACGCCCTCGAGCTGCTCGAGCTTCTTCTGGCGCCGCTCGATCTCGTCACGGAAGCGCCCGAGCGGAGCTGAGTACTTCTTGCCGCCCTTGATGTGACGCGTCAGCCAGCGCGGGTTGGTCTCGTTCTTGGGAAACGAGGCGATGAAGTCCTTGCGCGGCATGCCGGCATCGCGCACCGCGATGATCATGATCTCCTTCTCGAGCTGACGGACCTCCGCGACGTGGGTGCGCAGATTGAGGATCAGCGCATCGAACATGCGCGGCGAGAGCCGCAGCTCCATGAACTGGTCGGCGAGGCGCTTGCGCTGGCGCAGCGTCTTCACGTCGCGTGCGCCGAGCTTGGCGATCGAGCCGAGCACCTGGTTGTGCAGCTTGGTGATCGCGGCGAAACGCGCCGCCGCCTCGGCCGGATCCGGGCCGGTGTCGATGGCCTCCTCCTCGCTCTCGCCCTCCTCGTCGCTCTCCTCCTCGTCGTCGCTGTTGTCCGGCGCCGTCACCAGCTCCATCTTGGTCGGATTCTGCGGCTGCGCGATCACATCCGGCGCGTTCGGATCGATGAATCCGACGATCAGGTCGACCAGGCGTGCCTGACCGGCCTTCACCGGCTCGTAGGCGCGCAGCAGGAAGTCGTAGGTGGCCGGGTACATGGCGAGCGCGCTGCGCACCGCGTCGAGCCCCTCCTCGATGCGCTTGGCGATGCGGATCTCGCCCTCGCGGGTGAGCAGCTCCACCGTGCCCATCTCGCGCATGTACATGCGCACCGGGTCGGTGGTGCGGCCGAGCTCGGCATCGAGCGCGGCGAGCGCTGCCGCCGCCTCCTCGATCGCCTCCTCGTCGGCGGGCGCCGACGGCTCGCTCGCGAGCAGCGACTCGGTATCCGGTGCCTTCTCGTACACCGGGATGCCCATGTCGTTGATGGTGTTGACGATGTCCTCGATCTGCTCGGGATCGACGATCTCGGACGGCAGGTGGTCGTTCACCTGCGCGTAGGTGAGGTAGCCCTGCTCCTTGCCGCGCGCGATCAGGAGCTTCAGCTGCGACTGGCGGTCCTCCGGCATTACCGGCACGCGCCGCTCGATGCCGAGCGGACGGCGATCGTTCAGCGGCTTGCCGGCGCCGGCGCGTGCCTCGGGAGCACGCGAGCTGTCGTTCAGCTTGCCGTGCGGGGCCGGCGGCCGGGCCGCGCCCTTGCGGGCGAGCGCCGCGGGCAGCCGCGCGCGCTCCTTCTCGCGGAGGCTGGCGACGGCGGCCACCGTCTTGTCGGCGGAAGCGGCCCGGGCGGTCCTGGCCGTCGGTGCGCTCCTGGCTGCCGGTGCGCTCCTGGCCGTCGGCGCGGTCCTGGCGGGCGGCGCGGTCCTGGCGGGCGGCGCGGTCCTGGCCGGCGGCGGCGCGGTCCTCGCCGGCGGCTGCGCGGGGGCAGAAGAGCGCTTCTTGTGCGAGGTCTGGGGCTTGTGCTTGCGTGTCATGTGTGGGGGCGGGCTGGGCTCGGGTTCCCTCTATGTGCTGTCCGGGAGGGGGACGCACAAGGGGCTGGCATCAGGCAAAGCGCGTAAGTTTATTTGACAAATTGAGAAACACCAAATCCGGATTACGGGCGGCGGGCCTCACGTCCGCCAAGAGTCGATATAAGCAATTGAAATTCATGCATTTCTCTCGGCTCCAGGGGGCCGCTGCGACTCTTGGCCTCGAGCGCTTCCAGGCGCTTCGAGGCGGCGAGGTCCGCGAGCTTGCGCAGCGTCGCCCGAAGCTCACCCGCGGCCGCCGCCATATCCGTAATGACTTCCTCGCGCGCGAGGAGTTTCTCCAGCCACTCGCCGCCCTCACGCCCCGACCAGCGCTGGATGAGCTGTGCGGGGATGCGCACCGGACGGGCGCGCAGGTCATCGAGCAGCTCGCGCAGCAGCGCGCTGCCCGGCTCCTCGCAGGCGTCGAGCCCGCTGCGCTCATGGTCACTCACTTCGGCGGCGATCGCCGGGTAGTGCACCAGGCGCACGATGGCCTGCCGCACGAGACTGCCGCGCCCGGCACTGCCGAGCGCGCGCGCCGCGCTGCCGGCGGGCGCGGGCGGGACCTCCGGCGCGATCGCGGCCGCGGGGGCACGGGCTGCGCTCCAGAGCTCTGCGAGCCGCTGCGGCCCGAGACCCACCACCTGCGCGAGCCGCTCGAGCAGCAGCTCGCGATACACGCCGGCCGGTACCTTGGCGAACTGCGGCCGGGCGAGCTCGGCGAAGCGCGCGCGCCCGTCGGCATGCGCGAGGTCGCTCTGCTCCGAGAGCTCGCGCACCAGGTACTCCGAAAGCGGCAGCGCCTCCTCGAGGCGCCGCTCGAAGGCGGCGCGCCCCTCGGCGGCAATCAGGGTGTCGGGATCGTGGCCCTCGGGCAGGAACAGGAAGCGGATCTCGCGGCCCTCGCGCGCCTCCGGCAGCGCCTGCTGCAGCGCCCGCCAGGCTGCGGCCCGGCCGGCGCGATCGCCGTCAAAGGCGAAGACCACGGCCGGCACCACGCGGAACATGCGGCGCAAATGCTCGGCGGTGGTCGCGGTGCCGAGCGTCGCCACCGCGTAGTCGATGCCCTCCTGGTGCAGCCGCACGGCGTCCATATAGCCTTCGACGACCACCAGGCGCACGAGGCTGGAGCGTGCGCGGCGCGTCTCGTACAGACCGTAGAGCTCGCGTCCCTTGTGAAACAGCGCGGTCTCGGGCGAGTTGAGGTACTTGGGCTCGCCGGCATCGATGATGCGGCCACCGAAGGCGATGGTGCGCCCGCGCGCGTCGCGGATCGGGAACATGATGCGGTCGCGGAAGCGGTCGTAATAGCGCTCCCCGCCCCGCGCGCCGCGCTCGCGCTCGACGATGAGTCCGGTGTCGAGGAGCCGCCGGCGCTGCGCATCGTCGGCGCCGAAACCGCGCAGCAGCTCGTTCCAGGAGTTCGGCGCGTAGCCGAGGCCGAAGCGCTCGAGCGTCGCGCCCGCCAGGCCGCGGTTGGCGAGATATTCCTTCGCCCGCGGCTCGCGCGCGAGCTGCGCGGCGTACCAGCGGGCCACACGCGCCATGAGCTCGTAGAGCGGCTCGTCGGCGCGCTTGGCACCCGCCTCGCCGCCGCCCTCGTGCGGCACTTCGAGCCCGAGCCTCGCGGCGAGCTCTTCCACCGCCTCCGGGAAGGCGAGGTGATCGTAGTCCATGAGGAAGCCGATCACCGTGCCGTGCTTGCCGCAGCCGAAGCAGTGATAGAACTGCTTGTCGGGGCTCACCCAGAAGGAGGGAGTCTTCTCGTCGTGGAACGGGCAGCAGGCCTTGTACTCGCGCCCGGATTTCTTCAGTGGCACGCGCGCGCCGATCACTTCCACGATGTCGGCGCGGATGATCAGCTCGTCGATGAAGTGCTGGGGGATGCGTCCCAAGTGCCTACCGCCGGCGGTGCGCGCAGCGCCCCCACGGCGCAGCTGCGGCTGCTCGGGCGCACTATAAGGGAATCAGGAGAGCTTCTGCTTGATCCGCGCGCTCACCGCGCCGAGGTCGGCTCTCCCGGCCGCCTGCGGCTTCACCAGCGCCATCACCTTGCCCATGTCCTTGATCGAAGCGGCACCCACGGCCGCGATGCTCTGCGTGATCAGCGCCTCGAGCTCGGCCTCGCTCAATTGCGCGGGCAGGTAGCCCTGCAGCACGCCGATCTCCGCGGTTTCCTTCGCCACCAGGTCCGCACGCCCGCCGCTCTGGAACTGGACGATGGCCTCGCGCCGCTGCTTGATCATCTTCTCGAGCACCGCGAGCACCTGGGCGTCGTCGAGCGTGATGCGCTCGTCGACTTCGCGTTGCTTGATGGCGGCGAGGGCGAGGCGAATGGTGCCGAGACGCTCCTTGTCCCCGGCCCGCATCGCGCTCTTCATGTCCTCGGTGATGCGTTCCCTGAGCGCCATGTGTGAAGCGCGGTCAGCGGGTGCCGCGCATGCCGTCGCGCGAGATGCGCTTCATGTGGCGCTTGATGGCGGCGGCCTTCTTGCGCTTGCGCTCCTGCGTGGGCTTTTCGTAGAACTCGCGGCGGCGAAGCTCGGTGAGAATGCCGGCCTTCTCGCAGGCGCGCTTGAAGCGCCGCAGGGCGGCATCGAAATACTCGTTCTCACGCACTCGCACGCTCGGCATCCAAAACCTCAACTGCTTGATCGAGCTACAGATTTGGCCCGCGTGTTCCCGCGCCGACACGCCGTCGGGGACGCACGGGGGCGGGGGATTCTACGGGAGCCCCCGGGCAAAGGCAAAGCAGCTGCGGGTGCGCTAAGGTGCCGCGTGACATGCGCATCCTGGCCCTGGAATCCTCCTGCGACGAGAGCGCCGCCGCCGTGCTCGACGAGACGGCGGGATTGCTCGCGCACGAGCTCTACAGTCAGACGGAGCTGCACCGGGCCTTCGGCGGGGTGGTGCCGGAGCTCGCCTCGCGCGACCACGTGCGCCGCCTGCTGCCGCTCACCCGCACGGCGCTCGCGCGCGCCCAGACCCGGCCGCGCGATCTCGCCGGAGTCGCCTACACGGCCGGCCCCGGCCTCATCGGCGCGCTGCTCACCGGGGCCTCGCTCGCGGCGAGTCTCGCCTACGCCTGGGGACTGCCGGCGGTCGCGGTCCATCACCTCGAGGGGCACCTGCTCGCACCGCTCCTCGAGCCCGACGCGCCTCCCTTCCCGCACCTCTCGCTGCTCGTCTCGGGCGGCCACACGATGCTGATCGAGGTAGCTGCCGTCGGCAGCTACCGGGTGCTCGGCGAGACCCGCGACGATGCGGCCGGCGAGGCCTTCGACAAGACCGCGAAGCTCCTCGGGCTGCCCTACCCGGGCGGCCCGCAGCTCGCCGCGCTCGCCGCGCGGGGCACCCCGGGCGTTTTCAGCTTCCCGCGGCCGATGCTCGATCGCCCCGGGCTCGAGTTCAGCTTCTCGGGATTGAAGACCGCGGTGCTGCACGCGGTGCAGGCGCAGCCGCTCGGCGCGCAGCGGCGCGCCGACATCGCCTGCGCCGTGCAGGAGGCGATCGTGGGTACGCTCGCCGCCAAGGCGCGCCGCGCGCTGGAATACACCGGTCTCGCCGCGCTGGTGGTCACCGGGGGAGTGGGCGCGAACCGCTGCCTGCGCGAGCGGCTCGCCGCCTCGGTCGGCGCGCAGGGCGCGCGCGTGTACTATCCGCGCATCGAGTTCTGCACCGACAACGCAGCGATGATCGCCGTCGCGGGGCTGGCGCGGCTCAAGGCCGGGCAGCGCGACGGCCTCGCCATCCGCGCGCACGCGCAGTGGGCGCTCGGCTCGCTGGCGCCGCTGGCGGCCTGAAGAGCCGGGGCCTGGCGCGACTCATGACCGACGCCCGCCCGACTGGCGACCGTATCTTCCTGCACGGCCTGAGCGCCGAGTGCATCATCGGTTTCATCGAGTGGGAGCGCCAGCTCAAGCAGACGGTCGTCGTGGACCTCGAGCTCCCGGTCGACTGCCGCGGCGCCGCGCTCAGCGACGAGGTGGCCGACACGCTCGATTACAAGAAGGTGGCCAAGCGGGCGCTCGAGTTCATCGAGTCCTCGCAGTTCAAGCTGGTCGAGACGCTCGCCCATCGCCTGGCACTGGTCATCCTCGCGGAGTTCGGGGTCGAGTGGGTGCGCATCTCGCTCAACAAGCCGGGGGCGATCCGTGGGTCGCGCGACGTCGGCGTGCTCATCGAGCGCTCGCGCGCCGACCTGGCCGCGGCGAACCGGGGCTGAGCGTGCCCGCGGTCTATGTCGCCGCGGGCAGCAACGTCGAGCCGCAGCGCCACCTGGCGCAGGCGGTGGCGGAGCTCGCGCGCGAGTTCCCCGGCGCGCGTTTCTCGTCCTGGTATCGCAACCGGGCGGTGGGCTTCAGTGGTGATGACTTCATCAATCTGGTCGCCGGCTTCGACTCGCAGCTCCCGGTGCGCGCGGTGCTCGAGCGGTTGCACGCGATCGAGAGCCGCGGCGGCCGCGCGCGCGATGCGCCGCGCTGGGCGCCGCGCACCCTCGATCTCG
>DASSQU010000183.1:0-3609 GCA_035702325.1 Steroidobacteraceae bacterium | reverse complement strand
CCGCGATCCGGCCGCCCGGCTTCATGACCGCGACCTGGTGGTCACGGTGCTCGCCAAGGGAGCCGACCCGCGGCAGCTGCGGGTCGGCGACGTCATGACCCGCGGCCCGGTGGTGGTGAGCGAGAACCAGCCCGTGACCTTCGCCGTGAGCGAAATGCGCCGCATCGGCGTACGCCGCCTGCCGGTCGTCGGCGCGGCGGGGGAGCTGGCCGGCATTCTGTCGCTCGACGACGTGCTGGATGCCCTCGCCGAGCAGCTTCTCGGGGTCGCGGGATCGATTCGCGGGGGTCTGCGCATGGAGGGTGCGCTCCGGCCCTGAGGGCAGCGCGCGAGCCGCAGCCGTCCGCCTCAGGGTTCGGCGGCGGCGAGGTGCGTGCGCAGGGCGTCGTCGTCCTGGTGAATGAGGTCCTTGGGAATTTCCCGCGTCACCTGCCGGCGCAGCGCCTCGGGCAGCGCCGCGCGCAATGCGCCGAGGAACGGCGGTCCCGCCACCAGCACCAGGTGCTCGAAATGTCTCGAGCGCCACTCGGACTCGAGCTGCGCGGCGATGCGGTGTGCAAACTGCGCCGCTTCGTGGCTGCGCGGCGTGTTCTCCCCGCCGGTGCTGTGGTGCGCGAAACCGCGCCCGCCGGGTGCGGCATGATCGAACACGCGGCCGGGCCTGTCCGACTTCAGGTCGCGGTCATGAAGCCGGGCGGCCGGATCGCGGGTCTTGCCGGTGAGACTCACCGGTCCGTCGAGCTTCGCGGCGTCGTAGAAACGCGCTTCGCTTTCATCCGCCACGACGATCCGCATCTGCATCGCTGCCTCTCCTGGCGGGGCGCCCGGATCAGGTCCTGACGACGATCTCGTTGTGCACCCTGACCACCCCGGGCGCCGACCAGGCGGTGCGCTGCGCCTCGTCCCGCTCGGCCCAGGAGCGGACCTCGCCCCGCAGGGTCACTTCGGCGCCGTTGGTCTCCACCTTCACGTGGTCGGCGTCGATCTGCGCGTTGCGATGGAAGGCGGCCTCGATCTTCTGCCGGATCTGGCTCGGCTTCGCCTTGGGCTCGATGCGGATCGAGTTGCGCACGCTCACCACGCCCGGCAGTCGCCGGATCACGCGCTCGGCGCGCTCCCGCTGATAGTTCCACTCGACGGCACCCTCGAGTGCGACGTGGCCCTGGTGGACGAGCGGCCTGATGCCCTGCCACCAGAGCGGCAGGTCGCTCCTGAGCGCTTCCACGGCCTGGCGGGCGATCTCCGGATCGCTGGTACTCGCGCCGGCGAGCACCCGCACCTCGATGTCGTTGGCGACCGCCGCGACCCCGGCCACGTTCTTGATCGCGGCCTCGGCCCGAAATTTCTCCGCAATGCTGCGCACGTAGCCGGTCAGCGTCACCGCCCCGCCGTGCACCTTGACGGCGATGTCGGTCTCGTCGATCTCCGGACACCAGCGCAACTCGGCCTCGACGCTGCGCTTGATGTCTGCGTCCGTCTTCATGTTCTGCATCTCCCCAGGGTCGGCACCCCGCCCCATCCTGGCCCGGGGGCAACCGTGCCCCCCTGCGGCGGGCCGGGCAATACGAACATCTACATAGCCTCTGCAGCGCGCCCGGCCCGCCCGCCCGCGCTCCCGCAACCGATACGCGAACATCCTTACTGACGCCCGCGGATGGCGCCGATAGCATCGCTGCGCCGAGGTGCGCCGCACGTCGGCCGCCTTTGCGCTGGCGCTCACCGCGGGCTTCCTGGCGTGCGCGGCGCTGTCGCTCGCGGCGCTCACGGTGCTGCTGCTGCGCAACGCGACCCGCACGCCGCGGGCGTGAGAGCGCGAGGCGCCGGCCGGCGGACCGGGATTCGACCGCCTCAATCGCGTAGGATGGCCGCACAACGAGACCAGGGGGCGTCATGAACATCCGATCCCTGCAGCGCGGACTGCGCTACTGCGGCCGGGTCGCGGCGGTGCGCCAGACCTATCACGTCTTCGAGAGTCAGAGTTATTACCTGCTGCTGTCGTTCGCCCGCGCGCGCACCCGGCGCGGCTCGGGCTACTTCAATCTCGTCGAGAAGCCGGCGGTCGACTATGTGCGGCAGCGCGCCGGCGGCAACCGGGGGGTGACGGCCAACGACGTGGTGACGCTGGCGCGGCGCACCGGGCACGTAGCGACGCGGCTGGTGGCTCTCAACGTGCTGTACGTCCTGGTCGCGCTCGGGCAGGCGCGCATCGCGCGCGCCGGCGAGCACCGCCAGCTCTCCTTCGCGGTCCGCCGCGTACCGCCGCCGCGGCCGCGCTGATGCGGCCGCCCGGGCTCAGCGGTCGAGCTCGGGGTAGTGGCGGAAGAGATCCTCGTTGTTGAAGGCGAGCCGGCGTCCCGAGGCGAGGTAGCGGGCAATGCGCGGACGGGCGAACACCGCCGCGTGCAGCGCGAGCAGCCGCGGGCAGCGGCGCAGCAGGCGGCGGCTCGCCCTGGGGAAGGCGTAGTCGAGGCCGGCGATGAGCTGCGCCATGGAGAGATCCGCGTAGCTCACGCGTCCGCCGACCATCCACGGCCCGCGCCCCGGGTTCAGCTCGAGGACGCGCTCGAAGTAGCCGAGAAACTTCGGCAGGCGCACCCGCAGGAAGTCGCGGGTGCGTCGCCCGGCGGCCGCCTTCTGCTCCTCGTAGGCGTAGCCGTCGCCGAGCGGATGATGGGTGTGAAAGATCTCCAGGTACAGATCGAGGATCGTGAGCTGCAGCTGATGCGTCCAGAGCCTCCCGGGCGCATCGCGCGGCGCGAGGCCGAGCCGCCCGCCGAGATAGAGCAGGATGTTCGGCGTCTGGGCGATGAGCTGGCGGCCGGCCCTGAGGACCGGCACGGCAAACGGCGGCCGCCGCACGCCGCGTGCTTCGAGCATGCGCAGAATCGCCGCCACGCCGCCGCCGCGCGACTCGGGCACGCAGGCGACGTCGCGGTAGCGCGCGCCGCCTTCCTCGAGCGCGAGGCGGATGAACTCGCCGCGTCCCTGGATGCCGGGCCAGTAATAGAGCTCGTAGGTCATGCGCGGATCCCGCGCTAGAATTATGAACCCTCCCGCCGCCGAGGTCCCGCCATGAACGCCAAGTCGCCGGGCGCCGCCTACCGCGAGGCTTACCGCCGCTCGCTCGCGGACCCCGAGGGCTTCTGGGCCGAGCGGGCGGCGGCGCTCGACTGGGAGCGCCGCTGGGACCGCGTGCTCGATGACAGCCGGGCGCCGTTCTACCGCTGGTTCGCGGGCGGGCGGCTCAACACCTGTTACAACGCGCTCGACCGTCACGTCGAGGCCGGCCGCGGCGAGCAGCCGGCACTGATCTACGACAGTCCGGTGAGCGGCACGGTGGCGCGCTTCAGTTACCGCGAGCTGCGCGATCGGGTGGCGGCGTTCGCCGGCGCGCTCGCCGCCCAGGGCGTCAAGCGCGGCGACCGGGTGGTCATCTACATGCCGATGGTTCCCGAGGCCGCGGTGGCGATGCTCGCCTGTGCGCGCATCGGCGCGGTGCACTCGGTGGTATTCGGCGGCTTTGCGCCGCACGAGCTCGCCAAGCGTATCGAGGACGCGCGCCCGGTGCTGGTGATCTGCGCCTCGTGCGGCATCGAGGCGCAGCGGATC
>DASSQU010000182.1:0-7938 GCA_035702325.1 Steroidobacteraceae bacterium | reverse complement strand
GAGAACCTGTTCACGGGCTGGACCGACGTCGACCTCACCTCGCAGGGCCGCGCCGAGGCCGCGCAGGCCGGCCGCGAGCTGCTGCGCGAGAAGCTCGCGCCCGACGTCTCCTTCACCTCGGTGCTCAAGCGCGCCATTCGCACGCTGTGGATCATGCTGGACGAGATGGATCGCATGTGGATCCCGGTCGAGCGCTCGTGGCGGCTGAACGAGCGCCACTACGGGGCGCTGCAGGGGCTCAACAAGGCGCAGACCGTGGCGCAGCACGGTGCCGAGCGGGTGCAGGCGTGGCGGCGCAGCTACGCTGTCGCCCCGCCGGCGCTGCCCGCCGATGACGAGCGGCACCCGCGCTTCGATCCCCGCTATGCCGGCGTCGCGCCCGAAATGCTGCCGGCCACCGAGTCGTTGCAGGACACGCTCGGCCGCGTGCTGCCCTACTGGCACGCGCGTCTCGCCCCGGAGCTGCGCTCCGGCCACGACGTGCTCATCGTCGCCCACGGCAACAGCCTGCGTGCCCTGGTCAAGATGCTCGATGAGGTGCCCGACGATACGATCGCCGGGCTCAACATCCCGACCGGCGTGCCGCTGCTTTACGAGCTCGACGCGGCGCTGCGGCCCCGCGGCAGCCGCTATCTCGGCGATGCGGCGGCGATCGCCGCCGCCACCGAGGCGGTGAAGCGACAGACCGAGAAGCGCTGACGGTGCCGCGGCGACCGGCGATGATCCGCGTCCGCGTCGGCTGTCTCGCCTGCCTGGCGCTCGCGCTCGGCGCGAACGGCGCGCTGTCCCGCGAGAGGTCCGCGGCAAATCCGGCGGCCGGCCTGCCGCGCATCGAGCAGGCCTACGCGGATTTCAACGACGCCGCCGGCGCCGTCGCGCTCATCGATGCCGGGCCGGTCGGTCACCCCGACCGCAGTTACGCCGGGCGCAGCCGTGCGGCCTGGCAGAGGATCTACGCCGCCAGCCGCACGCGGCTGCGCGGCGATCTGCCGCGGGTGCCGGCACACGGACTCGCTGCCGGCGACGCGCGCGCGATCGAAGTGATGCGGGCGGCGGTCGCGGAATCGTCGCCGCAGCCGGACTCGCTCGCGCCCCGGGGCCGCTGCCGGGATGCCGCCCGGCAGCTCGCCCTGCGCCCGCTGCAGAAGGCGCTCTACGCCTGCTTCGCCGAGCTCGGCAACCACCTCGAGTTCGAGCATCGCGCCGTCTCGCGCGTGGCGGCGTTCGAGCTGCTGACGCGCATGCCTGAGCCCGAACGGCGCCGTGCGCTGTTCCTCGCCTTCCAGCCCCTGTGGCGGGCGCTCGACGGCCACGGCCGGGCAGCCAGTCCTTACCGGCGCATGATCGCCATGGCGGCGGCCGAGGCGCGTCGCCACGGCTCGCCGATCGACGTCGCGGCGCGCACCGTCGGCGTATCGGGCGCCGAGGTCGAAGCGTGGCTGGTGCGCATACTCGATACCTGGCGGCGCTTCAGCGGCGATGACGAGCTCGAGCCCTGGGACTATCGCTACCGGGGTGGCGCGGCCGAGCGCGAGCTCGCCGGCGCCATTCCGCGCGCGGCGCTCGAGCCGCTCAACCAGCGCTACTACCTCGACCTCGGCCTGGATCTCGCCCGCGCCGGGGTGATCTACGACCTCGAGCCGCGCCGCGGCAAGGCGCCGCTCGCCTACACCGACTACGTGCGCCGCGGCCGCATGCGCGGCGGCCTCTGGCAGCCGACCATCGTGCGCGTATCCGCCACCTACGAGCGCGGCGGGCTCGGCCTGCTGGCGGAGCTGGTGCACGAGAACGGCCACGCGGCCCACATGCTGGCGCTGCGCACCCGGCCGGCGTTCATGGATCTGGGCGATCCGCTGTTCTACGAGGCCTTCGCCGACGTTCCCGGCTGGAGCGTGTACGAGCCGGCCTGGCAGCAGAAGTACCTCGGCAGGAGCGCCGCGGCGCCCGAGACGCTGCGCGCGCTGTACGCGGGCGTGGTGCTCGACGTCGCCTGGGCGCTGTTCGACCTGCGCATGCTGCGCGATCCGCGCGCCGATCCCGACGCCGTGTGGACCGACATCACCAGCCGCTACCTGCACGTGAAGCCCCATCCGGAGCTCGCCTGGTGGGCGGTGCGGGTGCAGCTGGTGAACGAGCCGGGCTACATGGTGAACTACGGACTCGGCGCGGTGATCACGGCTGACATCAGGCAGCGCATCGCGCAGCAGCTCGGCCCCTTCGATGCGGGCGATAGCCGCTGGTACGGGTGGCTGAGCGCGCGGCTGCTCGCGAGCGGCGAGGAGCACGAGACCTCACGGCTGCTGCGGGAGTTTCTCGGGCGACCGGTGTCGGTGGAGGCGCTGCTCGCGCAGCTGCGCCGGATCGCCGCGCCGGGTGCCGGCGGCGCGCCTCACGCCGCCCAGCCGTCGTAGCGCCCTTTGAATTCCTCGGCGAGCGCCGTCATGCGGCGGCTGAGCTGCTGCACCTCGGGCAGGATGAGGCGCATGGTCTTGGTGGCGTGCAGGCTGAAGGCGAGTTCCGGGTCGTTCTCCATCGACTTGACGTCGACGCTGAACTCCGGCTCGAGCCGCGCGCGCACGCCGCGGCACGCCGCTTCGTCCGGCAGCGCCAGGAAGAAGTCCACCGGATAGTCGGTGAAGGGCACGTAGCCGCGGGAGCGCAGCCGCTCGATGAGCTGCGCATCCCAGCCGGCGACGCGCGTACGCTGCGCGGCGCGCAGCTTGAAGTAGATGCGGGTCGCGATCACGGCCAACGCGCCGAGCAGTGCCAGGATAAACGACGTCATGCGGGCCGTCCGTACCGCTTCGCCCTAGCGCGCCCCCCCGCCGGAGAAGCGCGGCTTGCGCTTCTCCAGAAATGCGCTCACACCTTCCGCCGCCTCGTCGCTCACGGCCTGTGCGGCGATGGTCTCGCTCTCGAGCACCATGTGCGCTTCGAGCCCGCCGAGCGAGCGGGCCACGAGACGCTTGGTCGCGCCGTAGGCGGACAGCGCGCCGTGCGCCAGCCGCTCGGCGAGCTCCATCGCGCGCGGCAGAAGCTGCGCGTCCGCCACCACCTCGTTCACCAGGCCCCAGGCGAGCGCCTCCTCGGCGCTCAGGGCGCGATCGAGCAGCAGCAGCTCCATGGCGCGCTTGACTCCTATGGTCCGCGGCAGCAGGAACGAGGTGCCGGCGTCGGGCGTGAGTCCGACGCTGGTGTACGCCAGGCTGAACCGCGCGCCGCGGCCGGCGAGCGCCAGGTCCGCCATCGCCACCAGTCCGACGCCCGCACCGGCCGCGGTGCCGTTGACCGCCGCGATGACCGGCGCATCCATGCGCACGAAGTGCGAGATCGCGGCGTGCAGATAGGTCGTCAGCTCGCGGATGTGGTCATCGAGCGCGATCTCCCGCGAGGCCATGGCGCGCAGATCGCCGCCGAAGGAGAAGTGCCGGCCGGCACCGGTGAGCACCACGGCGCGCACCGCGGCATTGCGCGCGCAGGCGAGCGCCGCGGCGAGCAGATCCATGGCCATCTGCAGATTCAGGGTATTCGAGCTCTCCGGGCGGTTGAGCGTGACCAGCGCCACCGCCCCGTGGGTCTCGACCTGAACGCTGGCAGCAGACACGGCCGCTCCTCATTCGTCGGGTGCGATGGTGACGCGCAACCCGGCCAGCGCCGGCGTGAACTCGACCTGGCAGGAGAGGCGCGAGTTCTCGCGGAAGTGCGCCAGCTCCGCCAGCAGCTCGCGTTCGTCCGACATCATGGCGGGCAACCGCCCGAGCCACTCCGGATCGACGTACACGTGACAGGTCGCGCAGGAGCACATGCCGCCGCAGATCGCCGCGACGCCGTAGTCGAGCTCGCGCAGGTTTTCCATCAGCTTGATGCCGGTGTTGGCCTCGACCTGGTGCTCGACCCCGTCGCGATCGACGACCCGCAATAGCGCCATGCAGCCCCCGCAGACCGCGCCCGGTGTGAGGCGGACGCACGCCGGTCGTAGTGTGCCGGTTCGCTCCGCGCGCCGCCAGCGCCGCGGCGCCGCCTCAGGCGTCGGCCAGCGGTCCGAATACCTTCAGCACGAACGCCGCCCGTTCCGGGCCGCCCGCCAGGCTCGCCAGGCTCGCGCCGAGGGCGGCGCGCAGGGCGTCCATGACCTCCCCGAAGTCGCCGAACACCTGGGTGCTCATGCTGTTGGTCACGACCCGCAGTCGCCGGTCGGCGCCCAGACGGTTCACGAACTCGTGGATCGAAGCGATGTAGTCCGCCTTGAGCGGATACAGACTGATTTCGACGCCGATGTCCATCGGTGATCCTCCGGTCAGCGGCGCAAGTATTGCATGCAGCGCGGCCGGTCCCGTGCCTGCCCGCGCCGCTGCCCGCGCAGCCGTTGAACTAAGCGCCGCGCGATAGGACTAGAATTGACGGGCGAGCGGCAGCTACGGCGGCGGACGGCCACGATGACGCGCAAGATCCAGGTTCACCAGGTGGATGCCTTCACCCGCGAGCCCTTCACCGGCAATCCGACCGGGGTGGTGCTCAACGCCGACGGGCTGAGCGACGCGCAGATGCTGGCGATCGCGCGCGAGCTCAACAACGCCGAGACCGCCTTCATGCTGGCAGCGGACGGCGCCGACCACAGCGTGCGCGCGCGCTTCTTCACCCCGCGCGCCGAGATCGGTTTCGTCGGCCACGCGACGGTCGCGGCTCAGTACGTCCTGTCGCGCCGTCACGATGCGCCCCGCCGCCAGCGCCAGAAGTCCAAGGCCGGGGTCGTCGACGTCGAGGTACGCGGCACGGGTGATGACCGCAGCATCGCCATCCGCCGCAATCCTCCGCCCCTCGGGCGCGAGCTGAACGACCGCGAGCGCCTCGCGGTGCTCGATGCGCTCGCGCTGGCGTCCGAGAGTCTCGACTCGCGGCTGCCGGCGCGCATCGCCGGGGTGACGGGTGCGCGCCTGCTGATCGGGGTGCGCGGCCCGGAGCCGCTGCGCCATCTCAAGCCCGATTTCGCCCGCCTGACCACGCTCTCGGCGCAGCTCGGCGCGGCCGGTTATTTCGTGTTCGCCTACGGGGCCCAGGGGGCGGACCACCAGGTCGAATCGCGCATGTTCTGTCCGGCGCTCGGCATCATGGAGGATCCGGTCAGCGGCAACGCCCACGGACTGCTCGGCGCGTACCTCGCCCAGCAGGGCCTGCTGGCGCCGGGCGGCGCGAGCCGCGTGAGCTTCAGCGGCATTCAGGGCCATTACCTGCATCGGCCGGGTCGCGTCGAGGTGGAACTCGAGTTCGGCGACGCCCGCCTCGAGGGCGTCTGGATCCGGGGCCAGGCCGTCTCGATCTTCGAAACCGAGATCACCCTCTAGTCGCCGTGGCGCAGTTCGAAGCGGTGATGAAGCTCGCCGAGCTTCCCGCGGGAAGCATGCGCAGCTGCGTGGTCGGCGGGCGCGAGATCCTCATCTGTCATACGCGCGAGGGTGTCTTCGCGCTCGACAACATCTGCAGCCACGCGCACGCGCGCCTCAGCGAGGGGCGGCTGCGCGCCACCCGGCTCATCTGCCCGCTGCACGGCGCGTCCTTCGACGTGCGCGACGGCCGCGTGCTCGGTCCGCCGGCCGAGGTACCGCTGCCGACGCACGCCGTGCGCCTGGTCGAGGGCGTCATCGAGGTCGCGCTCGCGGCGCCGGCGCGCTGAACTCCTCAGGCGTGCGCCGCGCGCACCCGCCCGACCAGCCACAGCGCCGGCAGCGTCACGCAGGCCCCCACGAGAAAGGGCGCCGCCGGTCCGAGCAGCGCGTAGATGATGCCCGAAGTGAACGGCCCGATGACCCGCGCGAGGCTCGCGCTCGCCGCGTAGGTGCCCATCACCGCGCCGCGGTCGTGAGCGTGCGACTGCCGGGAGGCGAGCGCATAGGCGCTCGGGTTGTAGGCGCCGAGACCCGCGCCGCACAGGATGAGCCCCGCCACCGTCGTCGTGACAGCGGAGGCGGCGGCGAGCGCGAGCAGACCGGCGACGTAGGCGAGCACCCCGCACCTCGCGAGGCGCACTTCTCCCAGGCGCGGGGCCAGCACGCGCACCAGTCCGCCCTGCATCAGCAGCGCCGGCAGCGCCACGCCGAACAGCAGCAGACCGACCGTGCGCGGCCCGAAGCCGTACTTGTGCAGCGCCCAGATGGCGAATATCGACTCGAGGATCGATTGCGAGTAGGTGACGGCGAGCGTCGCGGCGGCGACGAACGCGAGCGCGCTGCGCTCGCGCAGCAGCCGCCACGAGCCGCGCCGCGGCTCGTCGGGCTGCGCACGGCGGTGCGCCGCGGTGTGACTCTCCGGCAGCACGAACCGCACCAGCAGGATGGCGCCGAGACTCAGGCAGGCCGAGACCACCGCCGGCGCCACGAAGTCCGCGGTGCGCGGATCCGGGCCGGCGAGCAGCCCGCCGATCGGTTGTCCGAGGGTGAAGCCGACGCCGATCGCCGCGCCGATGAGCCCCATGGACGCGGCGCGCCGCTCCGGCGCGCTCACGTCGGAGGCGTAGGCGAACGCGGCCGCGATGTTGCCGGCCATGAGCCCGGCGAGCATGCGCGAGGCGAGCAGCCACCACAGATTGTGGGCGCAGCCGAGAATCACGTAGGACAGACAGGCACCGGCGAGGCTGCTCATCAGGATCGGCCGCCGTCCGTAGCGGTCGCTCAGGCGCCCCCAGAAGGGCGCCGCGATCAGCTGGCAGAGCGAGTAACTGCCGAGGATCGGCGTGATCGCCGCCGGGGGGGCGCCGAAGCGATCGGCCATGTACGGCACCAGCGGGATGAGAATGCCGAAGCCCAGCGTGTCGATGACGCTGAAGAGAAACAGCGCTCCGAGTCGTCCGTGAGGCATCTAGTGCCCGGGAACGAGTCCGGAGAGGCCGCCGGGGCGCACCGGCGGGGGCAGGAAATCGCGGGCGCCGCGCACGATCAGGTTGGGGATGCGGGCATCGTCGAAGCCGCGCGCGCTGTCGGCGCCCCCGGTGCGCAGTATCGCGAGCTCGAGCGAGGGGATCAGCCACAGGCGGTTGCCGCCGCCGTCGACGGCGAAGGCATCGCGCGCCGCATAGGGCTCGCTGGCCCCGGCGGCGCGCGCGCTCAGGCGCACATAGGCCCCGTAGTCCGGATTGGCGCGCGCGGGCGTGCGCATCAGCGTGACCCAGCCCGGGCGGATGATTTCATAGCCGCGGTAGTTGCCGTCGCGAAGCATCAGCTCGCCCACCCGGATCCAGTCTCCCTGGCGCGCCAGCATGCAGCAGTCGGCGTGCGCCGCACCGCCCGGCCGGTCGAGGTACAGCCACGCGTCCGCCGCACCGATGCGCCGCCACAGCGCCTGCGACAGGTAGCTCGCGTAGCGTGCACCCGTGGCGCGCTCGAGGACCAGCGACAGCAGCTGCGGGTCGGCGCTCTGCATGGCGAAGCTGCGGCCCGGTACGCTGATGAGTCTCTCGCCGAGCGCCGCGGCCGTCACGTCGGTGCCGAACAGCGCCCGCGCGGCCGCTCCCCAGGGTGCGCGGCTCGGGGCCGCAGCGGCGAGCCCGCTCGACATCTGCAGCAGGTTGCGCAGCGTAATCGCCCCGCGCGGGTCGTGTCTCCAGGACGCGAGGAAGTAGCCGATCGGCTCGTCCGGCCAGCCGATGCGGCGGTGTGCGACCGCGTGTCCCGCGGCGAGCGCGGCCGCCACGCGGGTGAAGGCCCCCGCGTCGGCCAGCGTGTCGAAAGCGCTGCCGTGCCAGTATCTCTCGAACACGATGTGATCGTGGCGCGCGACGATGAGTGCCTGCGAGTCGTGCGCACCGGCGTAGGCGGCGGCTTGCTCGAGCGCACGCGCATCGAGCAGCTCGAGCGCCGGCGCCACCCGCGGAGCGGGTGGCTCATTGCCCCCGGGGACGAGCTCGCGCGGCTGGTACCAGGCGGGAACCTCCGCGGGTGAGGCGAG
>DASSQU010000181.1:0-2175 GCA_035702325.1 Steroidobacteraceae bacterium | reverse complement strand
TGAGCGGCGTTTCTGGCGGGTCGCCGATAAAGATCACGGCGTCCATTTCCACCCCGCGTTCGCCCAGCAACTGCTCTGCCTGGTCAGAGGAGACCACATTGTCCGTGACGAGAAAAAAACTAGGCTGGCAAAGTTGGCTGTCTGAAGATTGTTCTGGTCGGGCTGGGTTCTTGCGGGAGGTATGGAATGGCGCGGCGATCGGCTCGAACGCGTCCGGATCGCGAACGCACCTTACAGCCGCTGCAGCGCGTCTGCCCGAGCTGTCAGCAGCCGATGCGCATACGCTACGAGAACCGTCGCACGCTCGTGACGTTATCGGGCGCGGTACGGCTTCGCTTAAAGATCCGCCGCTGCGAACAGATGGGTTGTCCGCGCCATCACACCCCTTATCGGCCTGAGGCGGAAGGGGCGATTGCACTGCCCCAGCACGAGTTCGGGCTGGACGTGATCGCGCTGGTCGGCGGCTTGCGTCACCGCGAGCACCGTAGCGTGCCGGAGATCCACGCGGCTCTGCGCGGGCGTGGGGTGGCGATTGCTGAGCGTAGTGTGACCAATTTGCTGGACCGCTACGACGAGTTGCTGGCGGTGTCGCTGACCGACAGCACGCGATTGCGCGGTCTGCTGGCCAGCCAGGGCCGGGTCATCCTGGCCCTGGACGGGCTGCAGCCGGACGTCGGGCATGAGGTGCTCTGGGTGGTGCGCGACTGCCTCTCGGGCGAGGTATTGCTGGCGCGCAGTCTGCTGTCGAGCACTGCCGACGACCTCGCGCCGCTGCTCTGCGCGGTAGCGCAGGCAGTCGGCGTCCCGGTGGCGGGGGTGGTCAGCGACGGGCAGACCTCGATCCGGCGCGCGGTGGAACGCGCCCTGCCTGGCGTGCCGCACCAGCTCTGCCAGTTTCACTTTCTGCGCGAAGCAGCGTTGCCGGTATTTGAGGCCGACCGGCACGCCAAGGTACAGCTCAAGGCGCAGATCCGCGGCGTGCGTCGGCTCGAGCGCGCCGTAGAAGACCACAATGATGTCGGCTCGCAAGTGGTGCGGGGCTACTGCGCCGCGGTACGCAGCGCTATCACCGAGGACGGCCGTGCGCCGCTCGCCGCCTCGGGCCTGGCGCTCAAAGGACGGCTGGTGAAGGTGGCGGCGAGCCTGGAGCGGGCCACGGCCAAGGGGGGCGGAACACGCCGCCGCTCCTGGCGCGATTGCACCGGCTGATCGCAAAGGGACTGCAGCGCACGGCAGCGCTCTGGCCGGATGTGGCGTGCGCGTACGCCTGGGTGCACCGGGCGGCACACATCCTGAATAACCGCGCGGCGGACAGTGCCGCGGTCGTCCGGCGCCGTCTTGACGGGCTGCTCGCCGCGATGCACCGCCACCGTCACAGAGCGGGAGCGCTGGCCGACGCCATTGAGCGCTTCCGCAAGGTGGCCCGCAGTTACCGGCCCGGTCTGTTCCACTGCTATGCCGTATCCGGCCTGCCGCGCACCAACAACGACCTCGAGCAGTTGTTTGGGGCACAGCGCTACCATGAGCGCCGGGCGAGCGGGCGCAAGGCGGCCTCGCCTGCGACCGTGCTGCGCGGCGAGGTGCGCCTGATTGCAGCTACCGCGACGCGGCTGCGCCCGATCGGCGCGCGCGAGCTGGGATGGGCCAGCCGCGCGGCGTGGAGGGATCTGCGCCCCCGTCTTGAGCAGCGACGGCACGCGCGAACCCTGCGCACCCGGTTCCGCCGCGACCCGGATACTTACCTGGCCAACCTCGAACAGCAACTATGCCAGCTAACTTTGCCAGCCTAGAAAAAAAGGGGACGATCGAACAGCTCTACACAGCGCCGCCGGCGGGCAGCGTAGTGATCTGCCTGGACGAGATGGGACCGCAGAAGGCCAAGAGCCACCCAGGCCGGCAGCTCGTCCGGCCAGCGGGACCCAAGGCCGAACGGGCCCGGCAGGAGATCGATTACGGCCGCCGCGGTGTCGCCGGATATGTTTTCGGCGCCTTCCAGCCGGCCAGCGGCAAGGCCCTCACCCAACCCTATGAGCACCGCACGACGACCAACTGGGTCGATTTCCTGAGCGCGGTCGAGGCCTGGATCGATCCGGCGAGCGAGCGCGTCGATGCCGTCGTCGACAACCTCAATACCCACAGCGCGCCGGACGTGCTGCTGTTCAGTCTGCTCCATCC
>DASSQU010000180.1:0-5364 GCA_035702325.1 Steroidobacteraceae bacterium | reverse complement strand
ACCGGGTCGCGGTACACCGGATAGAGCTGCACCTCCTCGCGGTTGAGGAAGGTGGCGACCGCGGTTACCGGACCGGGTGTCACCACGTGGCGATTGGTGAGGATCAGTCCGCGCTCGGCATCGACCACGAAGCCGGTCGCCTGAGCGGTCGCGTTCCACTCGGTGTCGAAGGCCCGCGTCATGTCGATGTCGATCGACACCACGCTGCTCGCGATCCGCTCGAGCGTCACGGCCCAGTCGGGGTTGGTCTCGCCGGCCGCCGCCTGCCGCGCGATCTGCCGGGCGGGCAGTGGCACCGCGGTCGCGGGCGGGGGCGCCACGGTCGCCGGGGCGGCGGGTGCCGGGGCGACCGGCACCGGGGCCGACGGGGCGGGTGTTGCAGGCGCCGGCTGCGGCGCGGGCTCCTCGGGCTGCGGCACCGCGGCGGCGGCCGCCGCCGGCGCGCCAGCGTGCGCCGCGGCTGCGGCGTACACCGCGCACAGCGCGAGCAGGCACGGGGGGAGCAGCACTCGCAACGCTCGCACCGGGGTCAGCTTCCTGGCGGCCGAGCAGCACCGGCGAGCCCGCGCAGACTCGCGCCGAGGGCGTGCAGCAGGCGGGCCAGGCCCCGCGGCTTGTAGCGGTCTACGGCTGCACCGTCGGCTTCCATGTGAGATCCAGTTGTCGCGCGGCGCGCACGTCGTCGAGGCGCCGCACCGGCATGGTATGCGGAGCGCTGCGCACGCGCTCGGGTTCCTGCTCGGCCTCTTTCTGGATCTGCGACATGGCCGCCACGAAGGCATCGAGCACTTCCTTGCTCTCGGTCTCGGTCGGCTCGATGAGCAGGCACTCGGGCACCAGCAGCGGGAAGTAGGTGGTGGGAGCGTGAAAACCGTGGTCCAGCAGGCGCTTGGCGAAATCCATCGCGGTCACGTTGAGCTCGCGCGCCTGGCGCTTCAGCGTCACGATGAACTCGTGGCCGGCGCGCCGCCCGGGGTAGGCGACCTCGAAGCCCGCATCGCGCAGCCGCTGCATCAGGTAATTGGCATTGAGGGTGGCGTACTCGCCCACGCGCCGCACGCCGTCGCGCCCGAGCATGCGCATATAGATGTAGGCGCGCAGCAGCACGCCGGCGTTGCCCATGAAGGCGGACAAGCGGCCGATCGACTGCGGCCGCTCGGCCTCGGCGAGCCAGCGGTAGCGCTCGCCCTCGCGGCCGACGATCGGGATGGGCAGGAACGGCAGGAGGCGCGCGCCCACTCCCACCGCCCCGGCGCCGGGCCCGCCGCCGCCGTGGGGCGTGGAGAAGGTCTTGTGCAGGTTCATGTGCAGACAATCGAAGCCCATGTCCCCGGGGCGCACCTTGCCGAGGATGGCGTTGAGATTGGCGCCGTCGTAGTAGAGCAGCCCGCCGCAATCGTGCACCCGGCGCGCCACCTCGCCGATGCCGCGCTCGAAGACCCCGAGCGTCGAGGGATTGGTGAGCATGATCCCCGCCGTGTTGGGGCCGAGCGCGGCCTCGAGCGCCACGAGATCCACGTCGCCCTGTGCGTCCACCGGCACTTCGCGCACCACGCAGCCGCACATGGTGGCGGTCGCCGGGTTGGTGCCGTGGGCGGCCTCGGGCACGATGATCTCGTTGCGCCTGAGGTCGCCGCGCGCGCGGTGGTAGGCGCGGATCATGGCGACCCCGGCGAACTCCCCGTGCGCACCCGCCATGGGCGAGAGCGCCACACCCTGCATGCCGGTGAGCTCCTTGAGCATCTCCTGCAGCTCGAACATGCAGGCGAGGAACCCCTGGCCGTGGGATTCCGGCGCGAGCGGATGGCGCGCCAGGAACTGCGGCAGCATGGCGTACTGGTTGCACGCCTTGGGGTTGTATTTCATGGTGCACGAGCCGAGCGGATAGAAGTGCGTGTCGATCGAGAAGTTCAGCTGCGACAGCCGGGTGAAATGGCGCACGGTCTCGAGCTCGCTCACCTCCGGCAGCTGCGGGCGGCCCGCGCGGCGCAGCTTCACCGGCAGGTCGTCGCTCGCCCCCGGCCCGGGGTCGGGCGGCCACTGGTCGCTCGCGCCGCGCCCGGCGCGCGAGTACTCGAAGATCAGCTTCTCACGGCTCGGCATGCGGTCGGCTCCCCTCAGGCGGCGCGCGCCGCCTGCAGCGCCTCGGCGAGCGCGGCGCGGTAACGCTCGATGTCGGCGGCGGTCTTGGTCTCGGTCGCGCACACCAGCAGCGCCGGACCGAGCTCGGGAAAGTACGGGGCGAGATCGAGTCCGCCGAGGATGCAGCGGGCGGCGAGCGCCCTGAGCACGGCGGCCACCGGGCGATCGACCAGCAGCACCGCCTCGTGGAAGAACGCTCCGCTGAACGCCGGCCGCACGCCCGGCAGCCGCGTGAGCGCCGCCACGAGCTCGCGGGTGCGGGCGTGGGCGGCAGCGGCGGTACGCGCCAGCCCCTCCGCCCCCATCAGCGACAGGTAGACGGTGGCGGCGGTCATCAGCAACCCCTGATTCGTGCAGATGTTGGAAGTCGCCTTGGCGCGGCGGATGTGCTGCTCGCGCGCCTGCAGTGTCAGGGTGAATCCCTCGCGTCCCGCCACATCGAGCGTACGCCCGACGATACGGCCGGGCATCTGCCGCACGTACGCCGTGCGGGTGGTCATGAAGCCGAGATAGGGGCCGCCGGAGCACAGCGGCACGCCGAGCGGCTGGCCTTCCCCCACCGCAATGTCGGCGCCGTGCGCGCCCCACTCCCCCGGGGGCTTGAGCAGCCCGAGCGAGGTCGGGTTGACGATCGCAATCACCAGGATGCCGCGCGCGTGCGCCCAGTCGGCGAGCGCATCGACATCCTCCAGCTGGCCGAAGAAGTTCGGCTGCTGGATCATGAGCGCGGTGATGTCCTCGCCCTCGTAGCGCGCGAGCGCCCCGCAGGGCGTGATGCCCTCGGCGGTGCAGTACGGCAGCTCCTCGAACCGCAGCCCCTGGTTCGACGTCATGGTGAGCGCGACCCGGCGGTAGTGCGGGTGCACGGTGGTGGGAACCAGGATGCGCGCCGACCTGGACTTGCGGTGGGCACGCACCGCCATGAGCGCCGCCTCGGCGCAGGCGGAAGCGCCGTCGTACATCGAGGCGTTGGCCACCTCCATGCCGGTGAGGCGCGCGATCATGGTCTGGAACTCGTAGATGGTCTGCAGCGTCCCCTGACTCGCTTCTGCCTGGTAAGGCGTGTAGGCGCTGTAGAACTCCCCGCGCGTCGCGATGGCCCAGACGGCGGCCGGAATGTGATGCTCGTAGGCACCGGCGCCGAGGAAGCTGAGCGGGGTGCCGTCGAGGGCGGCGCGCTCGCTCATCAGGCGTCCGATCTGCATCTCATCGAGCGCCGCGGGCAGCGCGCCGAGCCCGGCGGCGCGCAGTTCCGGCGGGATCTCGTCGAACAGCTCCTCGATGTCGCGCGCGCCGAGCGCCGCGAGCATCTCCGCCACGTCCGCTTCCGTGTGGGGAATGAAAGCCATCAGCCGCCCTCCGTCTCCAGCAGTTTCCCGTAGTCGGCCGCCGACAGGAGCTGCGCGGCCGTGAGCGCTCCCGGGTCGGGCCTGAGGCGCATCAGCCAGCCACCGCCGTACGGCTCGGCGTTGACCGCCTCGGGCTCGCCGGCGAGCCGCGGATTGCCCGCGGTGATCTTGCCCGCGAGCGGTGCGTACACGTCGGAGGCGGCTTTCACCGACTCGACCACCGCGCACGCCTCGCCCGCGCGCACGCTGCGGCCCGCCTCCGGCACCTCGACGAACACCAGGTCCCCGAGGGCGTGCTGGGCGTGATCGGTGATGCCGATCTCGAGAGTGCCGTCGGCGAGGGTGCGCACCCATTCGTGGGACCGGGTGTAGCGCAGATCGGCGGGAACGTTGCTCATGGAGAATCCTTCACTCAGCTGACCAGGGATTTGCCGAAGCGCACGAAGGGCGGCTTCACCACCCGGGCGTTCAGCAGCCTGCCGCGGACGTCCACCTGCGGCTTGCCGGCGGCGGCGGCCGGCAGTCGGGCGAGCGCGATCGAGCGCTCGAGCGTCGGGGAGTAAGTGCCGCTGGTGATCTCGCCCGCGTCGACACCGTCGATCAATACCCGCTGGTGGCTGCGCAGCACCCCGCGGTCCTCGAGCAGCAGGCCGACGAGCTTGCGCGCCGGGCCGCTGGCGCAGACCGCCTCGAGCGCGCGGCGGCCGAGAAAGTCGCGCCCGCGGGGCTCGAGCGCCACCGTCCAGCCGAGCGCCGACTCGTACGGGTTGGTGCTCTCGTCCATGTCGTTGCCGTAGAGGTTCATGCCGGCCTCGAGCCGCAGCGTGTCGCGGGCCCCCAGGCCGCAGGAGGCGACGCCGAGGGCATTGAGCCTGCGCCACGCGGGCGCCGCATCGGCCGCCGGCATCATGATCTCGAAGCCGTCCTCGCCGGTGTAGCCGGTGCGGGCCACGAACCAGCCGCCGCCGAGCTCGCGCCCGCTGAAGCTCCCGAGCGCCAGCGCCGCCCTGGCGTCCGCGGGCGCGAGCAGCTGCGCCGCCTTGGCGCGCGCCTCCGGTCCCTGGATCGCGAGCATGGCGAGATCGGCGCGCTCGAGCACCTCGACGCCGAAAGCGGCGGCGTGGCGGCGCATCCAGGCGAGATCCCTGTCCCGGGTGCCGGCGTTCACCACTGCGCGGCAGGCGCTCCCGGCAAGGAAATACACGATCAGGTCGTCGAGCACGCCGCCGCTCTCGTTGAGCATGCAGGTGTAGAGCGCCTTGCCGGGGGTCTTGAGCCGGCCGACGTCGTTGGCGAGGAGCCGCTCGAGGAAGGCGCGCACCCGTGGCCCCTTGAGATCGACCACGCACATGTGCGAGACGTCGAACACTCCGGCGGCGCGGCGCACCGCGTGATGCTCGCCGATCTGCGAGCTGTACTGCACCGGCATGTCCCAGCCGCCGAAGTCGACCATGCGCGCGCCGAGCTCCTGGTGCAGCTTGTACAGCGGGGTCTGTCGTGCCACCGGTTTCTCCGCAGCCAACGCCATGAAATGACAAAGGGCGGCAGGTGTATCGAGCCTCGCGGGCCAAGGCACCTGCCGCCCTTCTGTCCCTGTGACCTGAGAGATCAGGCGCAGCGCGCGCCGCTCCCCTTCGGTGGGTGGACGGACTGGTCCACCGCTCTCCAGAAGCCCCGCGGAACGCTCGCGCGCTCCGCCGTCTGCCGTTCATGTGCCTGAGCGTTTCCGGGCGGGTTTGCGCCTTCGGCGTTCCGGCCTGCCGGCCGGACTCTCTCCGGACAGACGATTCGGGCGGGCGGATCATAGCAGCCCGGCCAAGTGCCGCCCAAGCTCACCCGACGGTAGAATGCGCGCTTGCATGAGCCCCACCCG
>DASSQU010000179.1:0-11183 GCA_035702325.1 Steroidobacteraceae bacterium | reverse complement strand
CATCACGGGCACCCCTTGGAGATCTGCAACCTTAGGTCAAGGCGCCGGCGAGGCGAGCGGCGGCGCGCACGGCCGCCTGGTGAGCCTCCGCCAGCGGCGTGAGCGGCAATCTTAACCCGGGACCGATGAGCCCCATCTCGCTCAGCGTCCACTTGACCGGAATCGGATTCGGCTCGACGAACAGCTCGCGATGCAGGCCGGCGAGCGGGCCGTCGAGGTCGCCCGCGAGCGCCGCATCGCCGGCGAGCGCCGCCGCTACCATCCGCGACATCGCGCGCGGCACGACGTTCGCAGTGACCGAGATCACCCCGCGCGCCCCGCACGCGATCGCCTCGCGCGCCGTGGCGTCATCGCCGCTCAGCACGACGAAATCCGCGGGGCCCGCCGCCACCAGCTCGCGCACCCGGGCGCGATCCGGCACCGCCTCCTTGATGCCGGCGATGCCTGTCACCCGCGCGAGCCGCGCGACCGTGTCCGGTTTCAGGTCGACGGCGGTGCGGGAGGGAACGTTGTAGAGCAGAATTGGCTTGCCCGACGCGGCCGCCGCCGCCGAGAAATGCCGGTACAGCCCCTCCTGGGTCGGGCGATTGTAAGCCGGCGTCACCAGCAGCAGACCGTCGAGCGGCAGCTCCGAGAGCCAGCGTACACGCTCGACGGTAGAGGCCGTGCTGCTGGTGCCGGCGCCGGCGATGACGGCGAGCCGGCCGTGCAGCCGCTCGCAGGCGCGCGCGGTGAGCTCGCGCAGCTCCGCGTCGCGCAGCGTGGCGGATTCGCCCGTCGTGCCACCGACGACGATGCCGCTGCTGCCGTTCTCGAGGTGAAACTCCAGCAGCCGTGACCAGGCCTCCAGATCGAGGGCGCCGTCGCGCCGCATCGGTGTGACAATGGCAACCAGGCTGCCGGCAAACATGTGACTTGCAACGCGTCCGGGGGAGCCTGGGATGGTACGGGCCGGGACTGCGGCCAGGCAAGCCTCGCACCGAGCGCCGCCGGCGAAGGTCGCAACCGGCCCCTGCTCCCGGTACACTCGCGGGGCAAGGCCGGCTAGAGTCACCCGACCCACAGATGAAGCAGCACCTGGCCGTTTCGGCGATCGGCAGCGACCGCACGGGGATGGTCCACGAGCTGACCCGCGTCATCAGCGAGTCCGGCGGCAACATCAGCGAGAGCCGCATGGCGAACCTCGGAACCGAGTTCGCGATGCTGCTGCTCGTGTCGGGTAACTGGCATTCGCTGGCGAAGCTCGAGACCGAGCTCAAGCGCCTCGCCGACACCAGCAATCTCAGCATCCACCTGCGGCGCACCGAGCCACGCGCTCCGCGCACCGACATGCTGCCGTACTCGATCGATGTCGTGTGTCTCGATCAGACCGGCATCGTGTCGGGACTGGCGGGCTTCTTCGCCACCCGCGGCATCGACATCGCGGAGGTCTCGACGCGCAGCTACCCGGCCGCCCACACCGGCGCGCCGATGTTCGCCGTGCAGATGATCGTCAACGTGCCGAGCCGCATCCACGTCGCGCACCTGCGCGAGGAGTTCATGGAGTTCTGCGACTCGCTCAATCTCGACGCCATCCTCGAGCCGGTGAAGTCCTGATGCCCGCTCACGCGGAGGACGTTTGAAGCAGCGTGGAGTGTCCGAGCCCGGGCCCAAGGCGGCCGCGGGCGGGGCGCGCGCGGTCCGCAGCCGCCCGCGCGTCGGGCGGCGGCTGTTCGTACTCGACACCAACGTGCTGGTGCACGATCCCACCGCCATCTTCCGTTTCGAGGAGCACGACGTTTATCTGCCGATGGTGGTGCTCGAGGAGCTCGACGCCCACAAGAAAGGCCTGTCGGAGGCGTCGCGCAACGTCCGCCAGGTGAGCCGCTTCCTCGACGACATGATGCGCGACGTCACCAAGGAGCAGATCGATCTCGGGCTGCGCCTGCCGAGCGGCTACTCGGGCAACCACGGCAAGAAACCCTCGAGCGGGCGCCTCTTCTTCCAGACGCGCCAGCTGGCCGGCGCGTTGCCCGACAGCCTTCCCGGCCACGGCGGCGACAACGCCATCCTGGCGCAGACGCTGGCGCTGCAGAACGAGCACAAGGACGCGCGCGTCATCCTGGTGTCCAAGGACATCAACCTGCGCATCAAGGCGGCGGTGCTCGGCGTGCACGCCGAGGACTACTACAGCGACAAGACCCTCGAGGACGCCGACGTCCTGTACACCGGCATGGCGGCGCTGCCGGCCGACTTCTGGGAGCGTCACGGCAGGAACATGCGCTCGTGGAAGGACGCCGAGCGCACCTTCTACGAGATCACCGGTCCCGCGGTACGGGAGTGGCAGCCGAATGAGGGCGTGTTCGAGGCCACCCCGCAGGGCATCGAGGGCATCGCCCGCCGGATCAGCGGCGACACCGCCACCATCGAGCTCACGCGCGACTATCGCAACGAGCGGCACAGCGTCTGGGGCGTCACGGCGCGCAACCGCGAGCAGAACTTTGCGCTCAACCTGCTCATGGATCCGGACATCGACTTCGTGACGGTGGTGGGCCCGGCGGGTACCGGCAAGACGCTGCTGGCGCTCGCGGCCGGGCTCATGCAGACGCTCGAGACCAACCGCTTCGTCGAGATCATCATGACGCGCGTCACCATCCCGCTCGGCGAGGACATCGGTTTCCTGCCCGGGACCGAGGAGGAGAAGATGGAGCCCTGGATGGGCGCCCTCATGGACAACCTCGAGGTGCTCACCGGCTCGCAGGAAGGGGGCAACTGGGGCCGCGCCGCGACCAACGACCTGCTGCGCAACCGCATCAAGATCCGCTCGCTGAACTTCATGCGCGGGCGCACCTTCCTCAACCGCTTCCTGATCCTCGACGAGGCGCAGAATCTCACGCCCAAGCAGATGAAGACGCTCATCACGCGCGCCGGCCCGGGAACGAAGTTCGTGTGCCTCGGCAACATCGCGCAGATCGACACGCCGTACCTCTCGGAGATGACCTCGGGCCTCACCTATGCCGTCAACCGCTTCCGCGGCTGGCCGCACTCGGGCCACGTGACGCTCATGCGTGGGGAGCGGTCGCGCCTCGCCGACTACGCCTCCGAGATGCTTTAAGCCGCCGTCCGCGCCGCCACTGTCAAAGCCCGCCCCCGGCGGGAAGGTTTCAGTGTAGGCTTGCGCTACGCCCGGCGGTTGGTCTTGTAAGCTTCTGTAATCCCGGGGAAACTCGCGCCCGTCCCGAGCGGTCGAATCTCAGTCATGCGTCCAGCTCTCGTCGTGCTCCTTACCGCGCTCGTGGCCGTTGCCACCGTGGCCGCCGCGGCCGAGCCGCCCGGCAACCCGGTCGACCTGAGCGGCCCGGCCGCGGGCTCCAACCTGCCGGACCTGGGCAGCCCGGCGCAGACCGTCCTCTCGAAGACCGACGAGTTCCGCCTCGGGGCGATGGTGGCCAAGGAGCTGCGCGACCAGAACGCACTCCTCGAGGACCCGGAGGTGAGCGAGTACCTCACTTCGGTCGAGCAGCGGCTCGCCGCGCAGAGCGCGGAGGGTGGCCGGGGCTTTCAGTCCTTTCTGGTCAAGGACAGAGTCATCAACGCCTTTGCGGTCCCCGGCGGCTACCTGTTCGTGAACTCGGGCCTGCTGCTCGCCACGGACACCGAGTCACAGCTGGCAGCGGTCATGGCGCACGAGACCGCGCACGACACCCAGCACCACATCGCGCGCGCGCTGCGCGCGCAGTCGCAGCAGAGCATGATGTCGGCCGCGGCGATGATCGCCGCGATCCTTCTCGGAGCGATCGGCGGGGGCGGCCAGGCGGTCGAGGGCGGTATCGCCGCCGCGCAGGGCCTCGCCGTGCAGTCGCAGATCAACTTCACCCGCGACGAGGAGAAGGAAGCCGACCGCGTCGGCATGGGCTACCTCTACGGCGCGGGCTTCGATCCCAAGGCAATGGGCGACGTCTTCGAGACTCTCGGCCGCAGCGAGGGGCTCGCCGCCACTTACATTCCGGCGATGCTGAACGATCACCCGGTGACCTCCGATCGCATCGCCGAGGCACGCGCGCGCGCCGCGCAGTTCCCGCCGCGCAAGAGCCACGACTCGCTGAGCTTCCAGCTGATCCGCGAGCGGGTACGGGTGCTCACCGCGACCGGCGATGTCGACATGGCACAGCAGTACGCCGACCGGATCGCGCGCGGCGAGAGCGGCCTCGGCAACCGTTATGGCGAGGGCCTGGCACTCATGCTCGGCAACCACGCCGACCAGGCGGTGCCGATCTTCGCGCAGCTGATGCGCCAGCATGAAGGACTCACGCTGCTGCACATTGCGCTCGCACAGGCGCAGGCCAAGGCCGGGCACACCCGCGAGGCGCTCGCGACCTTCAGGCACGCCGAGGAGCTCTTCCCGCGCAACGTGCCGGTGACGGTGCGCTACGCGGAGACCCTGATGGCGGCGGGTCGGCCGGCCGAGGCGCACACCATGCTGCTCGACCTGTTCAACAACGTGCCGCCGACGCCCGACCAGATCCGCCTCACGGCGCTGGCGGCGAGCGCCGCCGGCGATCCGGGTGATGCCTATTTCTACATGGGCGAGTACCAGATCGCGGGCGGCGACCTCGCGCTCGCCGTGCAGCAGCTGCAGCTCGCGCTCGCCGCCCCCAACATCAGCCAGATCCAGCGCCAGCGCTACCAGGCGCGGCTCGACGAAGTGCGCGACTTCCTGGCGAGCATCCGCAAGCCGAAGCTCACCGACAACGGTGACGGCCAGGGACAGGGGCGCGGCGGACCCGGGCACTGACCTCAAGCGGCAGCCCGCGCCGACCGCGCGCGCGCCGGGGCGCGCCGTTACAATGGCGCCTCCGCTCCCTCCCCGCGGCCTCTATGCAACCGACGATCCGCGTCTCGCTGCTCCCTCTGTGCGTGCTGCTCGTATCCGGTTGCGCTGCGGCGCCGCCCGCGAAGCCCGACCCGCGCGATCCGTGGGAGCGGCTGAACCGCCTCACCTACCGCTTCAACGACGCGGTCGACCGCGCGATCACCAGGCCGGTGGCGCGGGCCTACCGCCGGGTGACGCCGCGGCCCGTGCAGACCGGCGTCGGCAATTTCCTCGTGAATCTCGGCTATCCGCTGGTCATGCTCAACGACGTGCTGCAGGGTCAGCTCGGGCCGTTCGTGAGCGACACCGGGCGGCTGCTGCTGAATACCACGCTCGGCATCGGCGGAGTGCTCGACCCGGCCACCGCGGCCGGGCTCGACAGGAACGACCGGGATTTCGGTCAGACGCTCGGCAAGTGGGGCGCCGGGCCGGGGCCGTACCTGGTGCTGCCGTTCCTCGGGCCCTCGGACGTGCGCGACACCTTCGGCAAGGCGGGCGACATCTTCAGCGATCCGCGGCACTACATCGACAACGACCTGCTCGGTTACGGCCTGTGGGCGCTCGGCGTCGTGGACACCCGTGCGCGTCTGCTCGACGTCGAAGCCGTGCTGGAGAGCGCCTACGACCCGTATGCCTTCGTGCGCAACGCATACCTGCAGAACCGCGAGTTCAAGGTACGGGGCGGACGCTCGGTGAGCGAGGAGGAGCAGGAACAGAAGCTGCTCGAGGAGTCGGGCGTCGAGGAGGCCCCGCCCCCCGCCGCCACCCCGGGCACGCCGCCGAAGTCACCGCCCCCGCCGACGCCCCCGAAGTCACCGCCGCCCGGGTGAGTCGCCACCCGGGTGAATCGCCGGCAGGGTCCCTGCCTATACCCCGCGCTCGAGCAGCTCCTCAACCTCGCTGATGCGGCCGAGCGCCGTGAGCCCCGGCGGCAGACTCGTAAAGCGCAGCGGGCGCCCGGCGGCCCTGGCGAGCGCCAGCCAGTCGATCAGCACCGCGAGGCCCGCGCTGTCGGCGGAGCTGACCGCGCCGCAGTCGATCAGCAGCCCCTGTGCCGTGCCCTCCTGCAGGGCGCGCCGTCCGAGCTCGCGCGCCCTGCGGGCGCTCGCGAAGGTGAGCGGGCCCTGCGCCGCGAGCCGTCCGGCCCCGGCAGCGACCAGGGTGAAGGAGCCGGAGCCGCCGGCCGGCGCTGCGCTCGGGGCGCTCATCCGCTCTTGCCGTGGCTCTGCTGGCCGATCGCGCCGGGCGTCTCGCCGGCTTCGAGCCGCTTGATCACCGCGTCGATCCCCTGTTGTTCGATCTGGCTCCCGAAATCCTCGCGGTAGCTCTTGACGTAGCTGATGCCGTCGATCACCACGTCCCAGGCCTTCCACCCCTCGGGAGTCCGGCGCATGGAGTAGTTGACCGAGACACGATCGCCGTTGCTGCGCTTGACCTCGGTGCGCACCGTAGCGGTGGTCGCTTCGGCCTCGACCCTGGCGGGGAAGATCCTGAGGCGGTCGGCGGTGAAATCGACCAGCGCGTTGCCGTAGTTCCTGAGCAGCGAGTGGTAGAAGGCATCGATGAAGCGCTGACGCTGCTCGGGTGTGGCCGTGCGCCAGTACTGCCCGAGCACGACCCGCGCCGAGGTCTGGGTATCGAAGTGCGGCAGCAGGAACTTGTCGACCAGCGCGCTCACCCTGGCCGGGTCGCGGCGGAACTCCGCACGGTTCTTGTCGAGCGCCGCGAGCATGCCTTCGGCCGCGGTCTGCACCACTTCGGTGGGTCCCTCCCCGGAGGCGGCCGGCGCGGCGCGTGCCGCGGCGGCCACCAGGCAGCACGCCCACAGGATCGTCGACAGTATCGTTGCTGGTCTCATTTCTTCGGCTCCACCTTGCCCGGATTGTCGCTGCCCTGCCCCTGGCCGTCGCCGCTGCTCTTGCTGGCAAAGCTCGCAAAGAACTTGTTGACGAGCGTCTCGAGCACGATCGCCGACTGCGTCTGCTCGATGCGGCTGCCCTCCTTGAGAAAGCTATCGAGGCCCCCGGGGCTGAGGCCGACATACTTGCCGCCGAGCAGCCCCTCGGTCTGGATGCTGGCGAAGCTGTCCTCGGGGATCTGGTTGTACTGCGCATCGATCCGCATGCCGACCACCGCCTTGTAGGTCCGCGGGTCGAAGCGGATGCTCGCCACCTCGCCGATCCGCACCCCCGCCATGGTCACCGGCGAGCCCACCTTGAGGTCGCCGATGTTGTCGAAGTCGGCGGTCACGTGGTACCCGGCGCGCGCGGTGCCGAGCTTCAGGCCGCTCGCCGGCAGCTGGGTGGTGAGGAACAGCAGGGCCGCAAATCCCAACAGGACGACCAGGCCGGTTCCGATCTCCAGAGTTCGATTGGCACGCATGGTTTGAGGTTCCCCTTACAGGAAGACCGCGGTCAACACGTAGTCGAGCAACAGAATGATCACCGAGGAAGCCACCACGGTGCGCGTGGTGGCGAGTCCGACCCCTTCGGCGGTCGGCGCGGCGTAATAACCCTCGTGCACCGCGATCAGGCTGCAGGCGATGCCGAACACCAGGCTCTTCATCACGCCCTCGTTCACGTCGCGCAGCTCCACCGAGCTTTGCATCTGCGACCAGAACACGCCCCGGTCGACGCCCATCAGCTGCACGCCGACCAGCTGCGCCCCGAAGAGTCCGACCAGGCTGAAGATGCCGTTGAGCAGCGGCATCGCGATCACGCCGCCGAGAAAGCGCGGTGCGGCGACGTGACGCAGCGGGTCGACTGCCATGATCTCCATCGCCGTCAGCTGATCGGTGGCACGCATCAGGCCGATCTCGGAGGTGAGCGCGGTGCCGGCCCGGCCCGCGAACAGCAAGGCGGTGATCACCGGCCCCAGCTCGCGCAGCAGCCCGAGTGCCGCCGCGGTGCCGAGCACCTCCTCGGATCCGAAGCGCCGCAACAGGTCGTAGCCCTGCAGCCCGAGCACCATGCCCACGAACAGGCCCGAGAGCATGATGATGATGAGCGAGCGGGCGCCGGCATTGTAGATCTGGTGCACGATGAGCCGCGGGCGCGCCAGGGCGGGCAGGCTCTGCGCCACCACCTGCACCAGAAAGATCATCGCCGCCCCGAGCCGGCGCACGCCCTCGGCGAGGAAGCCGTCGCGGCCGCGTTCGCTCAGGGCTCGTCCGGTGCGAGCAGCTGCCCGGCGTAGTCGGGAGCCGGATAATGGAACGGCACCGGGCCCTCGGCGCTGCCGGTCATGAACTGGCGCACCGCCGGCGAATCGCTCGCGCGCAGCTGCGCCGGCGCCCCGGCGGCGGCCACCCGGCCGGCCGACAGCAGGTAGCTGTCGTCGGCGATGCTCGCGAGCTCGCGCACATCGTGCGAGACGACCACGCTGGTGATACCGAGCGCCTGATTCATGTGCTTGATGAGCCGCAGGATCACCCCGAGCGAGATCGGGTCGAGACCCACGAACGGCTCGTCGTAGATCAGGATCTCCGGGTCCATCACGATCGCCCGCGCCAGCGCCACGCGCCGCGCCATGCCCCCGGAGAGCTCCCCCGGCATGAGCTCGGCGGCGCCGCGCAGTCCGACCGCCTGCAGCTTGGTGAGCACCAGGCGCCGCACCAGCGACTCGGGCAGGTCGGTGTGCTCACGTACCGGGAATGCGACGTTCTCGAACACATCGAGATCGCTGAGCAGCGCGCCGTTCTGGAACAGCATCCCCAGGCGCCGGCGCAAGGCATACAGTTGCCGCCCGCCGAGCCGCGCCACGTCGCGCCCGAACACCTGCACCTGGCCGCGATCGGCGCTGATCTGCCCGGTCACGAGCCGCAGCAGCGTCGTCTTGCCGGTGCCGCTCGGTCCCATGATCGCGGTGATGCGGCCGCGGCGCACCTCGAGATCCAGCCCGGCGAATATCGGCCGGCCGCCCACGGCGTAGTGCATGTCGCGTATCTCGACCACCACGTCGGCCGCCGGGGCGGACGCGCTTTGTGAGGCGTCGGTGCTGGTCACGCTGCGGGTGGCGCGGGCCGCGCCGCTCAGGCGGCCTGGCTCTCCATCTCCGGCGCGTAGCGCCCGGTGGTGGCGAGCCCGTTGAGCCTGGCGCGCCGGGCGAATTCCTTCTGGCCGGCGGCGAGGCTGGCGGCCGCTCCGCCCCAGGCCTTGAGCGCCGTGTCCTGCAGCGCGCGACCGTAGCTGAAGGTGAGCGACCACGGCAGCGGCCCGAGCCGGTTGATCAGCGAGAGATGCAGCGTCGCCTCGGTCGGCGACTGGCCGCCGGAGAGGAAGGCGATGCCGGGAACGGCCACCGGTACGTGCCGCTTGAGAACCCGCACGGTGGCTTCCGCCACCGCCTCGGGCGGGGCGCGGTTCGGCGCCTTCTTGCCCGAGATCACCATGTTCGGCTTGAGCACCATGCCCTCGAGCTGCACGCGATGCTCGAACAGCTGCCCGAACACGGTCTCGAGCACCTCTTCGGTCACCTCGGCGCAGCGCTCGATCGTGTGGCCGCCGTCCATCAGCACCTCCGGCTCGACGATCGGCACCAGGTCGTTCTCCTGGCAGAGCGCGGCGTAGCGCGCCAGCGCATGGGCGTTGGCGCGGATCGCGAAGCGGCTGGGAATCCCCGCGCCGATGTCGATCACCGCGCGCCACTTGGCAAAGCGCGCTCCGAGGGCGCGGTACTCGATCAGACGCTCGCGCAGGCCGTCGAGCCCTTCGGTGATGGTCTCGCCCGCAAAGCCGGCGAGCGGCTTGGCGCCCGTGTCCACCTTGATGCCGGGAATCATGCCCTGGCGGGTGAGGTACTGCGGGAACGGGGTGCCGTCGCGGGTCTTCTGCCGGATGGTCTCGTCGTAGAGGATCACGCCGCTCACCCACTCGGCGGCGCCGGGGGCGGTGAACAGCATCTCGCGGTAGCTGCGCCGATGCTCCTCGGTCGAGTCAAGCTTGATGTTGTCGAAGCGCTTCTTGATGGTGCCGGTGCTCTCGTCGGCGGCGAGGATGCCCTTGCCCCTGGCGACCATCGCGCCCGCGATGCGCGTGAGCTCTGAGAGGTTCATGGTGACTCCTTGGGCTGCGGCCCGGCCGCAGGCACCCTGGGCCGAAGGCCGTGAATTCGCGGCAAATTTGCGGCGCCAAGGATAGCAAAATCGGCCCCCGCGCCCGCTTGGTTCCGGGGACAATTAGTACTAAAATAGTCCTACTTTAAGAGGGCGTCCCCATGCTGCGCATCAGCCGCCTCACCGACTACGCCACAGTGCTGCTCGCCGCGCTCGCGGGCGAGCCGGCCCGCGTGCAGACCGCCGCGGCACTCGCCGCGAGCACGCACATCGGTGCGCCCACCGTGAGCAAGCTGCTGAAGCAGCTGCAGCGCTCCGGGCTGGTGACCTCGACCCGGGGCCTGCACGGCGGCTACCAGCTCGCGCGTCCGGCGGGCGAGATCAGCGCCGCGGCGATCCTCGATGCGCTCGAGGGTCCGGTGGCACTCACCGACTGCGCCGCCGGTCATGGCTACTGCGAGATCGAGGGGAGCTGCCGCGTGAGCCGCGTGTGGCAGCGCCTCAACCTCGCGATCCGCCGCTCGCTGTACGAGGTGAGCCTCGCCCAGCTCGCCGGCCTCGACTCCGCCCCGGCACGCCTGCCGGCGCTCGAGCGCGAGATGAAGGCGGCGGCCGCGCGCAGCCCGGCGCGGTCCTGACGGGAGTGGCCATGAGCGAAAGCGCCAAGGAGCTCGAGAGCCTGATCGCACGGGGCTATCGCCATGGCTTCGTGACCGAGATCGATTCCGACACCGTCGCGCCGGGGCTCGACGAGGACGTCGTGCGGCTCATCTCCCGCAAGAAGCACGAGCCCGCCTTCCTCACCGAGTGGCGCCTGAGGGCGCTGCGGCACTGGCTCACGATGGCGGAGCCGCACTGGGCGCACGTGCGCTTCGCGCCCATCGACTACCAGGCGATCTCCTACTACTCCGCGCCCCGGGCGAAGAAGGACGGGCCGAAGAGTCTCGACGAGGTCGATCCGAAGCTGCTCGAGACCTACGAGAAGCTCGGCGTGCCGCTGCACGAGCGCGCGCGCCTGGCCGGCGTCGCAGTCGACGCGGTGTTCGACAGCGTGTCGGTCGCAACCACCTTCAGGGAGCGCCTGGCGGCCGCCGGGGTGGTGTTCTGCCCGTTCTCGGAGGCGGTGCGCAGCCACCCGGCGCTCATCGAGCAGTACCTGGGCAGCGTCGTCCCCTACCGTGACAATTTCTTCGCCGCGCTCAACTCGGCGGTGTTCTCCGACGGCTCGTTCGTGTACGTGCCGCCGGGCGTGCGCTGCCCGATGGAGCTGTCGACCTA
>DASSQU010000178.1:0-2361 GCA_035702325.1 Steroidobacteraceae bacterium | reverse complement strand
TCCATGGTGCCGAAGGCGAGCTCGCCGCGCTCGGCACGGGCGCGGGCGCCAGGGACGTGGTCGAGGGTCCAGGCCACCTTGGTCGCGGAGAAATACGGATCGAGGAGCAGGCCGGTGCGCTCCTGCACGACCCGCTCGGCGCCGGCACGGCGCAGCGCCGCGCATTCCTCCGCCGTGCGCCGGTCCTGCCAGACGATCGCCCGGTGAATGGGCTCGCCGGTGCTCCGGTCCCAGATCACCGCGGTCTCGCGCTGGTTGGTGATGCCGATCGCCGCGAGGTCGCGCGCAGCAAGGCCCGCCTGCGCAAGCGCCTCGCGCGCCGCGGCGAGCGCGTCGCGCCAGATGGCATCCGCATCGTGCTCGACCCAGCCCGGCGCCGGGTAGTACTGCCGGTGCTCGCGCCGCGCGCCCGCGACGGCGCGGCCTTGCGCGTCGAAGACGATGGCGCGCGTCGAGGTCGTGCCCTGGTCGATCGCGAGAACGTGTCGCAGCCCGGTCATCGGGCGGACAGCCTCGCCGAGCCCGGCCTGCGGATCAAGAACGCCGGTCGGGCCGGGGTGCTGCAGCCCCGGCGGCGCTGCGGCCCGCGGCCTGTTGCGCGGATGCATCGCCGTCGCGAGGCGACTCTGAGCGCTCCGCGAGGCAGCGCCCCTGTAAAACCCGGATGACGCGTCTGTTCAAGCGCGGCCGGGATGTGTGGTATAGAAGGTTTAAAGGTGAGCCGGAACTCGCGGGCTCGCGTGGCGGAATCACAACCGGGGGGAGCGCGATGAGGCCCAATTCCAAGATCTCTGCGGCGGTAGCCGCGATTCTGAGTGCGCCGGCAACGACGGTGTTGCTCGCCGCTCCGGCGGATCTCACCGCGGACCAGCCCGCGGCCCAGGCGGCCGCGACACCTGGCGAGCTCCAGGAAGTCATCGTCACCGCCAACCGCCGCGAGCAGAACCTGCAGGACGTGCCGATCACGATCCAGGCGCTCACGGCCGACACGCTGAGCAAGCTCAACGTGACCACGCTCGATGACTTCGTGAAGTATCTGCCGAGCGTCTCGACCGGCAGCATGGGACCGGGGCAGAGCACGCTGTTCATGCGCGGCCTCAGCATCGGCGTACTGGGCACCCAGGGCCAGGGGTCGGTGGGTGAGTTCCCGAACGTCGCGGTGTACCTCGACGACCAGTCCGGCCAGCTCCCCGGGCGCAACCTCGATATCTACGCCGCCGATCTCGAACGTGTCGAGGTGCTCGAAGGACCGCAGGGCACGCTGTTCGGCGCGGGCGCCGAGGCGGGCGTCATCCGCTTCATCACCAACAAGCCCAAGCTCAACGTCACCGAGGGCACGGTGACTGCCGGCTACGGCACCACCGCCCACGGCGACGACAACAGCAACATCACCGCGGTGCTCAACCTGCCGGTGATCCCCGACCGCATGGCGGCGCGCCTGGTGGTCTACAACGACAGCCGCGGCGGCTACATCGACAACGTGCCGAGCACCTTCACGCGTGCCGGCACCGATCTCGGGCTGGCGAAGTACAACGGCGGCGTGGTGCCGACCAACAGCCTGGTGATCAACAACTTCAACCTGGTGCAGAACAACATCAATCCCCTGACCTACCAGGGTCTGCGGGCCTCGGTGCTGTTCAAGTTCAACGACGACTGGAATGCGCTGCTCGTGCAGAGCTACCAGAACATGAACGCGCAGGGTGTGTTCTACGAGATGCCGAACGGCTCGGAGGGCACGGTGCTCAGCGCGTCCGGCGCGCCCTCCGGCGGCCAGCGGCTGCCGCCGCTGTCGGTCACGCTGTTCAACCCGGGGTACACCAAGGACCGCTTCGAGAACACCGCGCTCACCATCAACGGCAAGATCGGGGATTTCAGGCTGGTTTACGCCGGCAGCTATCTCGACCGCAACATCGAGCAGCAGCAGGACTACACCAACTATGCCCGCGGCGTGTTCGGCTACTACTATCAGTGCGCCGGTTACTCGACCAACCCGGCGACCGGCCAGTGCTACACGCCGAGCTCGGTATGGACCGACACCGAGCGCAACACGCACCTCAGCCAGGAGCTGCGCCTCAGCACGCCGGACGAGTGGCGGCTGCGCGGCCTGGTCGGCCTGTTCTACGAGGACGAGAAGGTCTACGACGATACCGAGTGGCTCTACAAGAGCGTGCCGAACTGCTCGCCCACCGGACTCAACAACAACTGCTACCTGCCGATTCAGCCGTGGCCGGGCCCGGCGAACCGCCCGGGGGTGCGCAACGCCAACACCGGCTTCTTCGACGACTTTCAGCGCGGCTACGATCAGAAGGCGGCCTTCACCTCGATCGATTACGACCTCATACCGAAAGTGCTGACGGTGAC
>DASSQU010000177.1:0-2473 GCA_035702325.1 Steroidobacteraceae bacterium | reverse complement strand
ACGCTCGCCGATCTGCCGGACATCGAGGCCGAGCGCAGCCGCTACCCGATCCTCGGGTGGGAGCTCGAGCCGGGCGATGTGGTGTGCTTCCACATGCTCGCTCTGCATGCCGCGGGCGGCGTGAGTGCGGGCGGGCGCCGGCGGGTGTTCTCCGTACGGCTCCTCGGGGACGACGCGCGGCATGCGCCGCGGCCCTGGGCGACCTCGCCGGACTTCCCGGGGCTCGCGCGCGAGCTGCCGCCCGGCGCGCCCTTCGAGCACCGCTTGTTCCCGGTGCTGTGGCGCGCCTGAAGCGCGGCTCTAGACGAAGCCGTGGGTGATGGCGTAGGCGGCGACCGCGGCCGCCGAGCGCAGCCCGAGCTTGCGCATGAGATTGGTGCGGTGCTTGTCGACCGTCGTGTGGCTGAGCGAGAGGAGCTGCGCCATCTCGCGCGTGCGGTAGCCGCGGGCGACGAGCGCGATGATTTCCTGCTCGCGGCTGGTAAGGACCCCGGGCGGCCGGGTGCGGGCGGCAGGGCGCTCGTCCGTTCCGGCGTAGGCGGTCACCATGCGGTCGAGCGCCGCCGGGCTGATGTAGCCCTTCCCGGAGCTGATGCGATCGATGGCGTTGAAGAGCTCGGCGCGGCCGTCGGTCTTCAGCACGTAGGCATCGGCCCCGGCGCGCAGCGCTCCCTCGATGAACTGCTGGTCGCGGCGCACCGTGAGGACCACCACCCGCAGCTCCGGCCAGCGGCGCTTGAGCTGGACGATGGTCTGCGGGCCGGTCTTGAGAGCCGTCGAGAAATCCATGATCACGATCTGCGGCTGCGCGCTCGCGAGCGTTTGCACCGCATCACGGCGGGTGTCGCTGACAGCGACAATCTCCAGCTTGCCGTGGCTCTGCAGCAACGCGCACAATCCGTCGCGCCACATCCCGGGCTCGTCGATGACGAGGATCTGGACACGCGTCAGCGCGCACGTGTCCGGGGCGGCGGAGTCGTGGGACGAACCCGCCGCCTCCAGGGATTGTTCTTGTTCGCTCGTGGGGCAGGGCACAGCAATGAGGTTAGGCCAACGGGGGTAGGAATGCTCTACGGGAATTCCCTACCGCTCGCCTTCGTATTGCCCGGTAGGTACGCGGCGCATCGGCCGCGCTATCTTACTTTTGCCGCCGGCGCATTGGTCGCGCGCGGGCGGCACGGGGGCGGGAGATGTGGTGGAAGGTGTTGGCGGCGTACCTGGCGGCGTTTCTTGCCCTGCTCTGGGGCGTGTATCACTTTGCCAGGTTCATGGACGGAGCCGAGGCCCCCGCGCGCAGCAGCAACCACCCTGACGAGCACTGAGCGAGGCGGACCGACTGCGGCCGCACGGTGGCCGCCGTTGCGGTCGCCGGACCCGCTCGGGGGCGCGCCGGGGTGTCGCGACCGGTCACGGGGTCGGCGTGCGCGTCGCGCGCCCGACGAGGGAGCGGGTCGACAACATGAAAGACAAACGACCTGACGAAAGCCGCGAGGAGACTGTGCCGGCCACGCCCGACAGCGCGACCGTCAATGCCGCCATCGCCCGCGCCAAGTTCGAGTGGGAATCGACCGTCGATGCGCTCCCGCACGTCATCTGTCTGCTCGACAGCGGCGCGCGGGTGGTGCGCGTCAATCGCGTGGTCGAGCGCTGGAATCTGGGCTCGGTCACCGAGGTGCTGGGCCGCGACCTGCACGGACTGCTGCACGGCGCCTGTGCCGCAGCGGCGTGCCCGATGCTGACGGCGCTCAGCGTGGCGTGGGAGGCGCTGCAGGACGGCGGCCCCGTCGAGTTCGAGCAGCGCGATGCGGTGCTCGGCCGAGCGCTGCACATCATGCTGCGCACAACGCCGCGACCTGCACCCCGCGGCGGGGGCGGGGCGGATGCCCTCGCGGTAGCGGTGGTGGCCGACTACACGGCGCTGCATCTGGCGCGCGAGGCGCTGAACACCATCAATGCCGAGCTCGAGACGCGGGTGAAGCTGCGCACGGAGGCGCTCGCCGACGCCAATCGCGACCTGCAGAACGAGATCGTGCAGCGCGAGACGGTCGAGCAGGAGCTGCGCCGCTCGCGCAACGACCAGGCGACGCTCTCGCGCCAGCTGCTGCGGGCGCAGGAAAAGGAGCGCAAGCGCATCGCCCGCGAGCTGCACGACTCGGTCGGCCAGCAGCTGAGCGCGATCAAGTACACGCTGGAGCGCGCCGAGCTGGCGCAGCAGCAGGGGCGCTCGCCCGACGCTTCCATCCTGCCGCGGGCGATCGCCTCGCTCCAGGACACGCTCGCGGAGCTGCGCGGCATTGCGATGGACCTGCGGCCGCCGGTGCTCGACGATCTCGGTGCGGCCTCCGCGGTGTCCTGGTTCTGCCGGCAGTTTGCCGAGAGCTATCCGGAACTCGCGGTGCGCGAGATGGTCGAGGTGGCCGATGCGGAGGTGCCGGAGCGGCTCGGCACGGCGGTGTTCCGCTGCGCGCAGGAG
>DASSQU010000176.1:0-18285 GCA_035702325.1 Steroidobacteraceae bacterium | reverse complement strand
CGTCGTCATGCCGAACAGCAGGTGCAGCGTCACCACCAGCGGCTTCAATTGCCAGGTGACCGTGAGCATGCCGAGCAGGGCCTGCACGATCACGGTTGCAAGCAGCGCCAGCGCGAGCGCGGGGCTCACCGGGGGGGCCGGGCGCGCGGCGAAGGCGAGCGCGGCGATCAGGGCGATCAGGACTGCCAGCGTGCCCGCGGCGTAGCGGTGGGTCATCTCGCGCCAGGCCTTACCGGCATCGAGCGGGCGGCCGGGAAAGTGGCTGAGCGCAGCGGCGGGGCCGTGCTCGGCGCCGAGCGGCGTGACGTGGCCGTAGCAGCCCGGCCAGTCGGGGCAGCCGAGGCCGGCGGCGGTGAGGCGCACGTAGGCGCCGAGCACCACCACCGCGAAGCACAGCAGCACGCCGGCGAAGCACAGGCGGCGCATCCAGCGGACAACAGGGTCAGCGGGCATTCACGTCGCGGAGCATCCGGTTGGCACTGAGCCCCGCGCATCGTAGCTCATCATCAGCTTGCCGAGCGCAGCTTGCGGACGCCGCTCGCCCGCGCCGCTCATGGGGCCGCGGTGCGCAGGCTCATGATCGCCCACAGGACGAGCGCGAGCGCCGCAAAGCACCACCACTGGATGGCGTAACCGAGGTAGCGCAGCGGCGCGAGTCCCGGCGGCTGCCACTCGCGCACGAAGCCGAACGGCGCCTGCGGGTCGAGCAGCAGGATGCGCGCATCCAGCGCGTGGCCGAGCGCCTCGGCCAGATCGTCCATGGCAGGAAAGCTCGTGACCTTGGGCCAGGGAGCCGTGCGCGGCGGCGGGGCGCGGCCGCTCGCGAGGCCCGGGCTCGGGAGGTCCGCAACGCGGCCGCTCAGGCTCACTTCCCCCGTGTCCGGCAGCGCCACCGCCGGCAGCCGCCGCCGCGAGCCCGTGAACGGCACCCAGCCGCGATCGACGAGCAGCATGCGACCGTCGCTGCGCGCGAGCGGAGTGAGCACCTCGTAGCCGGCGCGGCCGCGCCAGCTGCGGTTGTCGAGCAGAAACTGGTGCGCGCCGTCCAGGCGCCCGCTCAGACTCACGCGCTGGAACAGCGCCACCTCCGGGAGCGCCCGCGCGCCGAGCGGCTGCACCGCCTCGGCGCCGCGCGCGAAGCGGGCCCACTGCGCTTCGGCGTGCACCCATTTGTGCCACTGCCACAGGCCGAGCCGCACGCACGCCGCCGCAAGCAGCAGCGTGAGCAGCGTGAGGCGCGCCGTCGGAGCGAAGACCCGCCGCCCGAGCCTCAGCGGCATGGTGACGCCCGGCGGCACGGCGCCGCGCTACACTCGGCGCCGCCATGGAAGCGATCGTATGGCTGCTGGTCTTCGGCTCGCTGGCGGCGGTGGTCGCGAGCCTCGCGACGGCGCTGGTTCATCTGTCGCGCGGCGGCGCCGAGGACTCGCGCAAGCTGGCGCGTGCGCTCACCATCCGCATCAGCATCTCGCTCGCGTTGTTTGCGCTGCTGATGGTCGCGTGGTACTTCGGTCTCATCTCGCCCCACGGCGTGCAGGCGCTGCCGCCGCAGCCTTAGCTCGAGCGCAGGGCGCCAGAGTCGCGTCTTTGGCGCCCGGCACCGAAGCTGATGTCCGAAAAATCGCCGCAGGCGATTTTTCCAATCACAACCAGTACACGAACACGAACAGGAACAGCCACACCACGTCGACGAAGTGCCAGTACCAGGAGACCGCCTCGAAGGCGAAGTGGCGGTTGGGGGTGAAGTGGCCCTTGATCACGCGCAGCCAGATGACCGTCAGCATGATCGCGCCGATCGTCACGTGCAGCCCGTGAAAGCCGGTGAGCATGAAGAAGGTCGAGCCGTAGACGCCGGTCGAGAGGCGCAGGCCCATGGTGGTGTAGGCCTCGCCGTACTCGTGGATCTGCAGTGCCACGAAGCTGAAGCCGAGCAGGAAGGTGAGCGCCAGGAACAGCGCCAGGCGCCCGCGGTGGCCGGCGCGCAGCGCGTGATGGGCGATGGTGACGGTGAGGCCGCTGGTCAGCAGGATCAGCGTGTTGAGCGCCGGAATGCCGAACGGAGCCATGACGCGGAAGGTGCCATCGGCCTGCCCGCCGACGTGCGCCGGGCCGTTGGTGGGCCACAGGCCCTCGAAGTGCGGCCACAGGATGTAGTTGGTGAAGATCTTCACGCCGTGACCGCCGAGCCACGGCACCGACAGCACCCGTGCGTAGAACAGCGCGCCGAAGAAGGCCGCGAAGAACATGACCTCGGAGAAGATGAACCACATCATTCCCATCCGGAACGAGCGGTCGACCTGCAGGTTGTAGATGCCCTGCTGGTTCTCGCCGATCACGGTGGCGAACCACAGGAAGAACAGCAGCGCCAGCAGCACCGCGCCCGGGACGAACGACCACAGGCCCCACCAGTCGTTGAGGTAGACGACCGCGCCCCACATCGCCGTGAACAGCGCCACCGAGCCGAGTATCGGGTAGGGACTGTGATGCGGGATGTAGTAGTGGCCGGTGTCGCGGGCGTGTGCGTCGGTCATGTCGGTGTCTTTCTCTGCGGCTGGATTCGCGGCGGCGGTCAGCGCCGCGTGACGCGCGAGGCGGCGTCGTAGAAGGTGTAGGCGAGCGTGATCACGTCGATGTGGCTCGGGAGCGAGGGGTCGACTATGAAGCGCACCGGCATCTCGCGTCCCTCGCTCACCTTGAAGCGCTGCGGCGCGAAGCAGAAGCACTCGGTCTTGTGGAAGTAGGCCGCCACTTCCGAGGGCGAGATGTTGGGGATCGCCTGTGCCACGGTGTCGCGGCCGGTGAGGTTGCGGGCGTAGAACTCGGCCGTGTAGAGCTCGCCCGGATGCACGTCGATGCGGCGCTTCACCGGACGGAAGTCCCAGTCCCCGGCGCTGGCGACGTCGGCGAGGAACTCGACGGTCACGGTGCGGCTCACGTCCGGGTGCTCGACGGCCGTGGCGCGCTCGAGCAGCTTCGCCTGGTCGCCGTAGCCCGTGACCGAGCACAGCACGTTGTAGAGCGGCACCAGCGCGAAACCGAAGCCGAAGCTGCCGACGGCGATCGCGAGGAGCTTGAGCGCGAGATTGCGGTTGGCGCCGGGCCGCGCGTTCATCTCGCGCCCCGCACCAGCATCAGCACGATGAAGCCGACGTAGAAGGCGGCCGCGATCAGCGCGAGCGTGAGCGCCGTGCGGCGGATGCGCCGGCGGCGCGCGCGCGAGTCGGGCGCGGCGTCCGCGGCCACGGCGGCGGGCGGTGCGGCCGCAGCCGGCATCAGTGCGCCGCTCCGCGTGCGACCAGCGCCTCCCCTGGCGGATCGGTCCAGGAGTGGAACGGCGGCGGCGAGGTGAGCTCCCACTCGAGACCGTGCGCCCCCTCCCAGGCCCGGTTGCCGGTGCGCGCACCGCCGCGGACGCACTTGATGATGAGGTACAGGAACAGGAACTGCGCCAGCCCGAATCCGAAGGCGCCGACCGAGGAGACCATGTTCCAGTCGGTGAACTGCACGGCGTAGTCGGGGATACGGCGCGGCATGCCGGCCAGCCCGAGGAAGTGCTGCGGGAAGAACAGCACGTTGACGAAGATCGCCGACAGCCAGAAGTGCCAGGTGCCGAGCTTCAGGTCGTACATGTGCCCGGTCCATTTGGGCAGCCAGTAGTAGATCGCGGCCATGATGCTGAACAGGGCGCCCGTCACCAGCACGTAGTGGAAGTGCGCCACGACGAAGTAGGTGTCCTGGTACTGGTAGTCGGCCGGCACCATGGCGAGCATGAGGCCGGAGAAGCCCCCGATGGAGAACAGGAACACGAACGCGAGCGCAAACAGCATCGGCGGCTCGAAGGAGAGCGAACCCTTCCACATGGTGGCGACCCAGTTGAACACCTTCACGCCGGTCGGCACCGCGATCAGCATGGTCGAGAGCATGAAGAACAGCTGCGCGGCGAGCGGCATCCCGACGGTGAACATGTGATGCGCCCAGACGATGAACGAGAGAAAGGCGATCGAGGCGATCGCGTATACCATCGCCTCGTAGCCGAACAGGGGCTTCCTCGAGAAGGTCGGGATGATCTCCGAGACGATGCCGAAGGCCGGCAGGATCATGATGTAGACCTCGGGGTGCCCGAAGAACCAGAAGATGTGCTGGAACATCACCGGGTCGCCGCCGCCGGCCGCGGTGAAGAAGGTGGTGCCGAAGAAATGGTCGGTGAGCAGCATCGTCACCGCGCCGGCGAGCACCGGCATCACCGCAATGAGCAGGTAGGCGGTGATCAGCCACGACCACACGAACAGCGGCATGCGCAGCAGCGTCATGCTCGGGGCGCGCATGTTCATGATGGTGACGATCACGTTGATGGCGCCGAGGATGGACGACATGCCCATCAGGTGGACCGAGAAGATCAGCATCGGGAACGACGCCCCGGTCTGCAGGATGAGCGGCGGGTACATCGTCCAGCCGCCCGCCGGCGCTCCGCCGGGCACGAACAGCGAGGACAGCAGCAGCGTGAAGGCGAACGGCAGGATCCAGAAGCTGAAGTTGTTGAGCCGCGGCAGCGCCATGTCCGGCGCACCCACCTGCATCGGGATCATCCAGTTTGCGAGTCCCACGAACGCCGGCATGATGACCCCGAAGATCATGATGAGGCCGTGGAGCGTCGTCAGCGTGTTGAAGAACTGCGGATCGAAGAACTGCAGACCCGGCTTGAAGAGCTCCGCGCGGATCCCCTCGGCGAACATCCCGCCGATGAAGAACATCGTGCCCGAGAGGACCAGGTACATCGTGCCGATGTCCTTGTGATTGGTCGCGAACACCCAGCGCCGCCAGCCATGGGGCTTGTGGTCGTGCTCGTCGTGGGTCGCGGCGGTGGTTGCGTGCTGCTCGGCCATGGCGGAATTCCCTGGAGTGTCGGACGGAGTGTCAGCCGGCGCCGGGCGTGGTCGCCGCGGCGGTCGCGGTGGGTGCGGGAGCGGGTGCGGCGGGCGCGCCGGCGGCGGAGGCCTGGGCGGCGGCGGCCTGCTTCTGCTCGGCCGCGGTCGACTTCAGCCAGGCGTCGAAATCCGCCCTGGGGCGCGCGTCCACCACGATCGGCATGAAGCCGTGGTCGCGGCCGCAGAGCTCGGCGCATTGGCCGCGATACAGGCCCGGCTTGTCGGCGTCGACCTTGAACCAGGCCTCGTTGATGAAACCGGGTATGGCGTCCTTCTTCACGCCGAAGTCCGGCAGCCACCAGGAGTGGATCACGTCGGCCCCGGTGATCAGCAGGCGCACCTTGGTATCGACCGGCACGACCAGCGGGTGATCGACGTTCAGCAGGTAGTGCGGCACGGTGGTGGGATCGATGCCCGAGAGCAGCTCGCGGGCGGCGTTGCTCGCGCGGTCGAGGTGCGAGAAGTACATCACCCCGTCGTCGAGATAGTCGTACTGCCAGCCCCACTGGAAGCCGGTCACCTTGATGGTGAGGGCGCTCCTGGTCGTATCCTCTATCTCGACCAGCACGCGCGCCGCCGGCACCGCCATCGCGATCAGGATGATCACCGGGACCACCGTCCAGACGATCTCCACCCTGGTGTTGTGCACCAGCGTGACGTCGGCGACCGCGCCCCGGGATTTGCGGAAGCTCACGATCGACCAGATCATGACGCCGAACACCACCACGCCGATGGCGACGCACACCCAGAAGATGGTCATGTGCAGGTCATAGATCTTGCGGCTGATGTCGGTGACGCCGCGCGGCATGTTGAGCTCGCCCCAGCCGCTGGCGCGGGCCGGCAGCGCGAGCGCCCACGCGGCGGCGCCGGGGGCGAGAGACGCGAGTCTTTCACGGATCGTCATTCAAGTGCCTCACAGCGCGTGCCCGTTCCAGGGCGCAGCGCGACAAACCAAGCTACCGAGCCCGCGTGGCTCCCAAAGGGCCGCGCGCGGCCTTCAGCGCCAGGAGGGTGACTCGTTGACGCGGCCAATCAGGCGCTGCAGCCGCAGCGCGAGCCCGCGTCGCTCCTCTTCGGTCAGAAAGCTGCCCAGCTCGCACGCTCGTCCGTGCGACTCGATGGTGAGCCGGCTCGGATGCAAGCTCGCGGCGGGGCGGCGAAGTTTAACCTGTGCCCAGTGCCGCGGGAACACGACCTCGGCGCAGTGCGCCCGCTCACGGGACTCGACGCTCACCTGCGACTCGGTCACGGTGATGGTCTGGGAGTGGAAACGCCGCTCGAGCGAGACCCGCAGCGCCCAGCCGAGCAGCGCGATCTCGAGCCCGAAGAACGGCAGGACCGGCCAGAAACCCTTGAGCGCGAGCAGGCCGCCGACGCCGACCGGGACGATGCAGGCGCTCGCGAAGAAGAGCTCCGCGCCGCGCACGCTGAGCGAGCAGTTCGGGCGGATCTCGATGCGCAGCGGCTCGACGTCCATGGAACAAATCATGGTAACGCGCGAGCCGACGTAATCAAATGGCGCGGGGTGCGTGCGCGATGCGCGCCGCGAGTCGCGCGGCCGCCCCGCCGAGCACCAGAGTCGCCTCGAGTCCCGGCGCATGCGGCACGACGGCAAGCGGCGGTTCGCCGAGCGAGCGCTCGAGCGTGGCGAGATTCCCGGCCGCGCGCGGCAGCGATGGCTCGACGGCGCTCGCGATCCAGCCGGCGAAGCCCGCACCGCTCGCGCCGATGGCCAGCCGGGTGAGCCGGGCGTGGTTGAGGCACCCGAGACGCAGCCCCACCGTCAGCACGACCGGCACCCCGAGCGCGAGCGCGAGGTCGGCCATCGTCTCGCACGCGCTGATCGGGGCCAGCCAGCCCCCCGCCCCCTCGATCACTATCCGGTCGGAAACGGCCGCAAGCGCCCGGTAATTGTCGACTATCTTGCCGATATCAATCTCGATCATAGCCTCATCTGCTGCGATATGCGGCGATATGGCCGGCTCGAAGCAGTAAGGGTTCACCTGTTCGTAGGAGACTGGCACGCTCGCCGCGCTCAGGAGGTGCAGCGCATCTGCGTTGCGCAGTCCCTCCGGCGTGCGCGCGGCGCCGGAGGCCACCGGCTTCATGACAGCCACCCGCTCCCCGCGCCCGGCAAAACCGCGCGCCAGAGCGCAGGCGACAACCGTCTTGCCGACGCCCGTGTCGGTGCCCGTTACGAAGAGTCCCGTGCCGCTCATGGCGGGGCGGCCGGGTGCCGGCCGATCGATCCGGGTGCGATGCGCGCCTCGCCGTCCCGCAGCCCCACCGCAGGGCGGCCGGCCGCGCCCCAGCTCGCGCCGTAGATCACCTCGTAGGTAGCAGGCAGCCGATTCCCGCGGCGCAGCGCCTCGTAGGCGCGCTGCATGCGCGCGAGGCGCGCGCGCCCGGTGAGCGCCCGCGGCCGACCCGCAGTGACGTTGTGCGCGCCCACGCCCTTGAGGTCGCGCATGAGCGCGAGCGCGTCCGGGTAACCGAGCTCGATACGGTCGACGTCGAGCACGGGCTCGGCGAGCCCGCTGCGCGCGAGTGCATCGCCCACCTCGTGCACGTCGGTGAAGCGGTTCACGTGGCTCGCGCCGTCGGCCTCGGCCCAGGCGGCGCGCAGCTCCTTCAGCGTATCCGGTCCGAGCGTGCTGAAGGCGAAAAAGCCGCTCGGCGCGAGCACGCGGCGCACCTCGGCACAGGCCTGCTCGAGCGGCTCGCACCACTGCAGCATCAGGCTCGAGAAGACCAGGTCCACGCTGCCGTCGGCGAGCGGCAGGCGCAGCGCGTCCGCGCACACCCGCTCGAAGCGCCGCCACAGCCGCTGGTGGCGGCGTGCCTCGCGCAGCATTCCGGGCGCGAGATCGAGCGCGATCACGAGCGCACGGCGGTAGCGGCGCTTGAGCTCGCGCGTCACGCGCCCCGTGCCGGCGCCGAGGTCGAGCACCACCCGGGGCCTGAAGTCGAAGCTCCCGAGCCGCCCGAGGAGCTCGGCCGCCACCCGCTCCTGCATCCGCGCGGACTGGTCGTAGCCGGCGCTGGCGCGCTCGAACGCGGCGCGCAGCGCCGCGCGATCGAGCCGCAGCGCGTCCCCCTCAGCCACGCAGGAATCCGCGCAGCAGGCTGGCGAACTGTCCCGGGTGCGAGAGGAACGGCGCGTGGCCGGCGCGCGCGAGCTGGCGGAAGCGGCCACGGGGTAGCGCCGCGGCGAGTGCGCGCGAGGCCCCCGGGCGGGTCACGCGGTCGCCTTCGCCCGCGATCACCAGCGCCGGCAGGCGCACCTGCGGCAGCGTGGGCCGCAGGTCCCCCTCGGCGAGGCGCTCGAGTCCCCAGGCGAGCGCCTCGGGCCGGGCGGCGCCCTGCATGGCGATGGCGCGCTCGAGCGTGGCGAGTACCCGCCCGGCGGTGCGCGGCGCGCAACCGCGCGTCACGAGGCGCAGGAATTCTCCGACCGCGCCCGGCGGATCGGTCCGCAGCCGCTCGGCGAGCCGCGCGAGGCCGACCGGCGGCATGCCGTGCCGCCAGCCGGGCGCGGCGAGGAAGCGCGGTGTGGCGGCGACCATCACCACGCGCTCGATGCCCGCCGGGAGCGCGGCGGCGAGATCGAGCGCGAACTGGCCGCCGAGCGACCAGCCGAGGAGGCTGTAGCGCGTGGTGAGCGGGGCGAGCGTCTCGTGCACCCGCCAGGCCTGCGCCGCCGGGGTGCGCACCGCGCTGTCCCAGTCGCTGCGCCCGTGGCCCGGCAGGTCGACGGCGATCACCCGAAAGCCGTGCGCGAGACTTGCTGCGAGCTCGTCCCACACCCGCAGGTTCAGCCCCCAGCCGTGCAGCAGCACGAGATCGCGCCGCCCGCGGCCGGTGACCTCGGCGTTAAGCGCGCTCACGCCGGACTCGCCTGGCGAGCGCGAGCGCAGCAGCGCTCGAGCGCCTCGACGAGCCGGTCGATCTGCTCCTCGGTATGGGCGGCCGAGAGACTGACGCGCAGCCGCGCGCTTCCCCTGGGCACGGTCGGCGGGCGGATGGCGACCACCCACAGTCCCGCCTCGGCGAGCAGGCGCTGGGCCATGAGCACCGCGGCCTCGCTGCCGAGAATGAGCGGCTGGATGGGCGTCGTCGAGTCGGCAAGCGGCAGGCGCGCTCCGGCCGCGAGGCTGCGGAAGCGCCCGATGAGGGCCGCGAGGCGCGTGCGCCGCCAGGGCTCGGCCTGCGCGAGCGCGAGGGCCGCGCGGCTCGCCGCCGCCACCGGCTGCGGGAGCGCGGTGGTGTAGATGTAGGAGCGCGCCTTCTGCATCACAAACTCGATGAGTGCGGCATCTCCCGCGACGAAGGCGCCGAAAGACCCGAACGCCTTGCCGAGTGTGCCCACCAGTACCGGCACCTCCTCGCTGGTCAGGCCGCATTCCTCGAGCGTGCCGCGCCCGCCGGCGCCCACGACCCCGAGTCCGTGGGCGTCGTCGACCACGAGCCAGGCCTCTCCGGCGCGCGCGACGCGCGCCAGTGCGGCGAGCGGGGCGCGGTCGCCGTCCATGCTGAACACCCCGTCGGTGGCGAGCAGCACGCCGGCGGGATCCTCGGCGAGCAGCCGCTCGGCCGCTGCCGCGTCGGCGTGCGCGTAGCGGCGCAGCGTCGCCCCCGAAAGCAGCGCACCGTCGATGAGCGAGGCGTGGCTCAGGCGGTCGAGCAGCACCCGCTCGCCGCGCCCGGCGAGCGCGCCGAGCACCGCGAGGTTCGCCATGTAGCCGGTGGAGAAGAGCAGGGCGCGCTCGCGACGGGTGAACGCGGCGAGCTCCTCCTCGAGCCGCGCGTGCTCGGCGCCGTGGCCGGTGACGAGGTGCGAGGCGGCGCTGCCCGCGCCGGCCTCGCGGGCACACCCGCCCATGGCGGCTGCGAGCGCCGGGTGGCGCGCGAGCCCCAGGTAGTCGTTGCTGCTGAAGTCGACGAGCGTCCGCCCGCCGGCGAGGGCGAGGAGGCGGTTGCCGGGCTGCGCGAAGCCCTCGACCGTGGTACGCCGGCGCCGCAGCAGGCCCGAGTCGAGCTGACCGAGCGCCTCCTCAAGCGCGCGCGCGCTGCGCTTCATGGTCGCCGGCGGCTGCATCGCCCGGCGCGGGCGCGGCCGCAGCGGCCTCCTCCGCCGTCACCTTGAGCCGGGCGAGCAGCTGCCGGTCGCGCTCGACCTCGGGGTTACCCGTGGTGAGGAGCCGCTCGCCGTAAAAGATCGAGTTGGCACCGGCGAGCAGGCACAGCGCCTGCAGCTCATCCGACATGGTGTCGCGCCCGGCCGAGAGCCGCACGTGGGCGCGTGGCATCAGAACGCGCGCCACTGCACAGGTGCGTACGAAGTCGAAGGGGTCGACCTCGGGCGCATCGGCGAGCGGCGTGCCCGGTACCCGCACCAGGCGGTTGATGGGCACGCTGCCGGGATGCTCGGGCAGGTTGGCGAGCGTGCGCAGCAGTGCGGCGCGGTCGGTGGTCGATTCGCCCATGCCGACGATGCCGCCGCAGCACACCTTGAGCCCGGCGGCGCGCACCGCCGCGAGCGTGTCGAGCCGGTCCTGGTAGCTGCGGGTGGTGATGATCTCGCCGTAGAACTCGGCCGAGGTGTCGAGATTGTGGTTGTAGTAGTCGAGGCCCGCCGACTTGAGCGCGGCGGCCTGCGCCGGGGTGAGCATGCCGAGCGTCGCGCAGGTCTCGAGCCCGAGCGCCCGCACGGCGCGGATCATCTGCGCCACCACCTCGAGATCGCGCGCGCGCGGCGCGCGCCAGCCGGCGCCCATGCAGAAGCGCGTCGCCCCGGCGCTCCGCGCACGCTCGGCGCACTCGCGCACCGCCGCCACCTCCATGAGCGCCTCGCGCCTGAGCCCGGTGTCGTAGTGCACGCTCTGCGGGCAGTAGGCGCAATCCTCGGGGCAGGCGCCGGTCTTGATCGACAGCAGCGTCGAGAGCTGCACGGTGTTGGGCGCGTGGTGCGCGCGGTGCACGCGCTGGGCGCGGTAGAGCAGATCCATGAACGGCAGCGCGAACAGCGCCTCGACTTCCTCGAGCGTCCAGTCGTGGCGGATGGCGTCGGGGTGAGCGTCGCTCATGGCGGCGACGATGCCCGAGGGCCCGCCCTCGTGTCAACGCGGCGGCCTGCGCCAAGTCGACAATCGTGTCCCCGGCAACGAAGGCGATGTCCGAAAAATCGCCGCTGAGGTTTGGCAGGGTGCAGCCGGCGAAAGTCACGCCTTTCGCCGGCGGCAACGAAGGCGATGTCCGAAAAATCGCCGCAGGCGATTTTTCCAATGGACTAGCGGTGCAGCAGATGCAGGAGGAGCGCGAGCGCCACCGCGAGCGCGCCGAGCACGGCGATCAGCACTGCCGCGGCGGCGCAGTCCTTGACGATGCCGATCCCGGGGCCGTCGTGCGGGTGCAGCTCGTCGGCGAGGCGCTCGATGGCGGTGTTGAGGAGCTCGGCGGCGATCACCGCGGCGCTCGCGAGCAGCACCAGCGCCCACCACAGCGCCCCGGGCTGCAGGATCAGCAGCGCGAGCAGCGTCGCGGCGAGCGCCAGCGCCTGGAGCCGCAGGCTCTGCTCGCTGCGCAGCGCCTGCGCGAGCCCGCGCAGCGCAAACCCGAGGCGCGCACTGAACGCCCGGTTCTTCCAGCTCCCGCCCATGTGCCCGGCCCGGCCGCTTCAGCGCGCGTACACGTACTGCAGCAGGATGCCGACGAACAGCACCAGGCCGACGTACTGATTGTTGAGGAAAGCGCGCAGGCACCCCCCCGGATGGCGGCGGCGAATGAGCCACTGCTGCCAGGCGAACAGCGCCGCGGCGCCGGCGATGCCCGCGTAGTACCAGCGCCCGAAGTGCATGTCGATGCCCACCAGGTAGAGCGCGTACAGCATCATCGCCTGCATGACGCCGATGAGGAGGCGATCCATGTCGGCGAACAGGATGGCGCTCGACTTGACGCCGATGCGGATGTCGTCTTCGCGGTCGATCATGGCGTAGATCGTGTCGTAGACCGACGCCCAGATCACCGCGGCGATGTACAGCACCCACGCGACCCGTGGCAGCGCTCCCGCCTGGGCCGCGTAGGCCATCAGCACGCTCCAGCCGCCGAAGGAGATGCCGAGGTACAGCTGCGGCAACGGAAATGCCCGCTTGACGAACGGGTAGGAGACCGTGAGCAGCGCCCCGATGCAGGCGAGCTCGACGGTGAACCTGTCGAGACGCGTCACCAGCCACGCCGCGACCGCGATCAGCACGGCGAACAGCACCAGCGCCTCGACCGGCGAGACGTGCCGCGCGGCGAGCGGCCGGTCGCGCGTGCGGCGCACGTACGGGTCGATGTCGCGGTCGGCGAAATCGTTGATCACGCAGCCGGCGGCGCGCATCACCACCACGCCCGCCACGAACACGATCAGCACCCTGGGTCTGGGCCGGCCGGCTCCCGCTATCCACAGCGCCCACAGCGCCGGCCACAGCAGCAGCCAGGTGCCGACCGGGCGGTCGAGCCGCATGAGGCGCCCGTAGCCGCCGAGCCGCCGTCCGAGGCGGTACGAGAACGGCGCTTCGGGCAGGACCGTGGTCGATACGGGTTGCGGTGCGGCGGACACGGGCGAAACGGTAGCACAGGCGGCGCGGCCCGCTGCGCCGAACACCCGGCGCCGCGGCCGCGCTGCCTCAGCCGACGCGGCCGTAGCGCTCGCCCGCTCCGATCCAGCGGCCGGTGAGCGCGGCGATGCGCTCGGGATGCGAGCGCAGCAGCAGCTCGGCGGCCGTCTGCACCCGCGGCAGCAGGTGGGCATCGCGCATCAGGTCCGCCACCTTCAGCTGCGCGAGGCCGGTCTGGCGCGTGCCGAGCAGCTCACCCGGCCCGCGCAGCTCGAGATCGCGCCGCGCGATCTCGAAGCCGTCGTTGCTGGCGCGGATCACCTTGAGCCGCGCCCGCGCCGGCGCCGAGAGCGGCGCGCGGTACAGCAGCACGCAGCTCGCCGCCCCGCCGCCGCGCCCGACCCGTCCGCGCAGCTGGTGCAGCTGCGCGAGCCCGAGCCGCTCGGCGTTCTCGATCACCATGAGCGTTGCATTGGCAACGTCGACGCCCACCTCGATCACCGTGGTCGCCACCAGCAGCTGGATGCGGCCCGCCTGGAAGGCGAGCATCGCCTGGTCCCTGGCGGCCGCTGGCATGCGCCCGTGCACCAGGCCGATCCGCACCCCGGGAAGCGCCGCGGCGAGCGCAGTCGCGGTGTCCTCCGCAGCCTGGGCACGCAGCTCGTCCGACTCGTCGATCAGCGGGCACACCCAGTACACCTGCCTGCCGGCCCGGCAGGCGGCGACGATGCGCGCCACGACCTCGGCGCGCCGCTCCTCGCGCAGCACCACGGTGCGCACCGGGGTGCGCCCCGGGGGCAGCTCGTCGATCGCCGAGACGTCGAGGTCCGCGTAGGCGGTCATGGCGAGCGTGCGCGGGATCGGCGTCGCGGTCATGATCAGCTGGTGGGGCAGTCCCCCGCCGGCGCGTCCCTTCTCGGCGAGCTCGAGGCGCTGCTGCACGCCGAAGCGGTGCTGCTCGTCGACGATGACGAGCGCGAGGCGCGCGAAGTCGATGCCCTGCTGAAAGAGCGCGTGGGTGCCGACCACGACCGGCACCTCCCCCGCGGCGATCGCCGCGCGCGCGCCGCGCCGCGCGCTCGCGCTCTGCCCGCCCGAGAGCAGCGCCACCCGCACTCCGAGCGGCTGGAACCAGTCACGCAGGTTCCGCCAGTGCTGCTCGGCGAGGAGCTCGGTGGGCGCCATGAGCGCCGCCTGCGCGCCGGAGCCCGCGGTGCGCGCGGCGGCGGCCGCCGCGATCACGGTCTTGCCGCAGCCGACGTCGCCCTGCAGCAGCCGTACCATCGGCACGCCGCTGGCGAGATCGGCGTCGACCTCCGCGAGCGCCCGCGCCTGGGCGGAGGTGAGCGCAAAGGGCAGCGCGGCGAGGAAGCGGCGCGCGAGCTGCCGCGGGTCGGGGAGCTCGAAGCCGCGGTCGGTCTGCAAGGCGCGCTTGCGCACTTTGAGCGCGAGGTGGTGCGCGAGCAGCTCCTCGAAGGCGAGGCGCTGCTGCGCCGGGTGGCGCCCTGCGGCGAGCTCGCTGAGCTCGGCGCCGCGCGGCGGCCGGTGCAGGTAGGCGAGGGCCTCCGGGAGCGTCGGCAGGCCGGGCGGCAGCGGCACGTCCGGCGGCAGGAGATCCGGCACCCCGGCCCGCGCGAGCTCGGCGAGCGCCGCCGCGATGAGCGCGCGCAGCCGTCCCTGCGGCACGCCCTCGGTGAGCGGGTAGATCGGAGTGAGGGTCTCCTCGAGCGGCGCGGCGGGAGCCGTGAGGCGGCGGTACTCGGGGTGCACCATCTCGAGCCCGAGCGCGCCGCGGCGCACCTCGCCGAAGCAGCGCACGCGCGTGCCGCGCGCCAGCCCGTGCTGCTGGCTCGGGGAGAAGTAGAAGAAGCGCAGCGTGAGGAAGCCCGAGCCGTCGCAGATGCGGGTGAGGAGCTGGCGGCGCCGGCGGTAGGCGACCTCGGTGAGCTGCACCTCGCCTTCCACCGCCGCGCGCAGCCCCGGCGCAAGTGCGCCGAGCGCGGTGAGGCGCGTGCGGTCCTCGTAGCGCAGCGGCACCAGGAACAGGAGGTCGGCGAGGCGGGTCACGCCGAGCCGTGCCAGGCGCGCGGCGAGCTCGTGCCCCACCCCGCGCAGCGTCGTGACCGGACGCTGCCCGGCGTCCAGGGCGACGCCCGCGGCGCTGCCGCGGGCCGTGCGCGCGGGCTTCAGCGAAGCTGCAGCACGCACTCGATCTCGACCTGTGCGCCGCGCGGCAGCTGCGCGACGCCGACCGTGGAGCGCGCGGGGTAAGGCCTGGCGAAGTAGTCCGCCATGATCTCGTTGAGGCGGGCGAAGTGCTTGAGATCGGCGAGGAAGATGGTGAGCTTCACTGCATCCGCGAGCGAGCCGCCGGCGGCCTCGGCGACCGCCTGGAGGTTGTCGAACACCCGGCGGATCTGCGCATCCACGTCACCGCTCACGAGCTGCCCGGTGGCCGGGTCGAGCGGCACCTGGCCGGACAGATACACCGTGTCGCCGGCGCGCACCGCCTGCGAGTAGGTGCCGATCGCCTGCGGCGCACGGTCGGTTTGAATGGTCTGGCGGCTCATGCTCGTCGTCCTCCTGGCGCAGGTCGTGCCCGCTCAACCGCTGCTGTCGCCCTCGCCCTCGGTCTCGCTCTCGCGCAGCCCGCCGCCGCGCGCGTGGGCGGCGATCGAGCGCGTCACGCGCGTCACGTCCGGCATGCGGCGGATCACCCGCACCAGGCGCGCGAGCTGGCGGCGGTCGCGTACGCGCAGCTCGAAGGTTATCACCGCCGCGTCGCTGTCCTGCTCGTCGATCGAGACGTGGTCGATGTTGGTCTCGGTGCTGGCGATCGCCGCGGCGACCGCGGCCAGCACCCCGGTGCGGTTCACCACGTGCACGCGGATCTCGGACGAGAACAGCCGATCGGGTGCCGCCTGCCAGCTCACCGGCAGCCAGTTCTCCGGGTGCTTGCGGTAGTCCTCGACGTTGACGCAGTTCTCGCGGTGGATCACCACGCCGCGCCCCGTCGAGAGGAAGGCGAAGATAGGGTCGTAGGGAATCGGGAAGCAGCAGCGCGCGTAGCTCACCAGCAGCCCCTCGGTACCGGCGATCGCGAGCGGCGCCGGCGTCGCCTTGCCGTCGGCTGCCGGGACGCCGGGCAGGACCCGCCGCGCGACCAGCGGCGCCAGGCGCTCACCGAGCCCGATCTTCTCGTAGAGCTCGTCGAGGTCCTTGAGCCCGAGCTCCCCGAGTGCCGACTGGCGGATCTCGGGGTTCACCTCGTCCAGCGACAGCCCGAACTCGCGCAGCGCCTGCGCGAGCAGCTTCGAGCCGAGCGCGATCGCCTCGCCGCGGCGCAGCCCCTTGAGATAGTGGCGGATGGCGCTGCGGGCCTTGGCGGTGACCACGAAGTTCACCCACGAGGGGTTGGGGCGTGCGCCCTTGGCGGTGATGATCTCGACCGTCTGGCCGTTGCGCAGCACGGTGCGCAGCGGCGTCATGCGCCGGTCGACCTTGGCGGCGACGCAGCGGTTGCCGATGTCGGTGTGCACGGCGTAGGCGAAATCGACCACGGTGGCTCCCGACGGCAGCCGCAGGATCTGCCCCTTGGGAGTGAACACGTACACCTTGTCGGGAAACAGGTCGACCTTGACGCTCTCGAGGAATTCCTCGGACGTGCCGGCCTCCTGCAGCGACACCAGGCTCGACAGCCACTCGCGCGTGCGCTCCTGTTGCATGGCGTCCGAGCTGTCGCCGCCCTTGTACTTCCAGTGCGCCGCGATGCCGGACTCCGCCACCCGGTGCATGTCGGCGGTGCGCAGCTGCACCTCGATCGGCACGCCGTTGGGACCGAACAGCGTCGTGTGCAGCGACTGGTAGCCGTTCACCCGCGGGATGGCGATGTAGTCCTTGAAGCGCCCGGGCATGGGCTTGAACACCGAGTGCACCGGGCCGAGCGCGCGGTAACAGGTATCGGGCTTGTCGACGATGATGCGGATGCCGTAGACGTCCACGATCTCGTTGAGCAGCGAGCGCTTGCGCTGCATCTTCTTGTAGATGCTGTAGAGGTGCTTCTCGCGCGTCTCCACCTGCGCCGGGATGTCGCTCTTCAGCAGCGCCGCCTTCAGCTGCTGCTCGATCTTCTTCAGGAATTCCTTCTGGTTGCCGCGGGTGCGGCGCAGCGCGCGCTCGAGCACCTGGTAGCGGCGCGGGTAGAGCGCCTTGAAGCCGAGGTCCTCGAGCTCGAGCTTCATGTTGTACAGGCCGAGCCGCTCGGCGATCGGCGCGTAGATCTCGAGCGTCTCGCGCGCGATCGCGCGGCGCCGCCCGAGGGCCATCGCCTCGATGGTGCGCATGTTGTGGGTGCGGTCGGCGAGCTTCACCAGGATCACGCGCAGGTCGCGCACCATGGCGAGCAGCATCTTGCGGAAGCTCTCGGCCTGCGCCTCCTCGCGGCTCTTGAACTTGATCTGGTCGAGCTTGGTAACCCCGTCGACCAGCTCTGCGACGTCCGCGCCGAAGGTCGCCGCGAGCTGGTCCTTCGGCGTCGGGGTGTCCTCGATCACGTCGTGCAGGATCGCCGCGACGATGGTGTCGGCATCGAGGTGCAGGTCGGCGAGGATCGAGGCGGCGGCGACCGGATGGGCGATGAACGGCTCGCCCGAGAGGCGCTTCTGTCCCTGGTGGGCCGAGGCGCCGAACTCGGCCGCGGCGCGGATGCGCGCCACCTGCTCGGGGGCGAGATAGCCGCCGGCGGTAGCGAGCAGGTCCTTCAGCCCCGGAGTGCGCCTGCCGCCGGGAAGCAGTCCCAGGAGCGAGGACGCATAGTCCATGGGGCCCGCGGGTCCGCGCTTCAGTCTCCGAGGCCGAACTGCGGCGCGCGGAAGCTCGACTGGTTGTCGGCGTCCGGTACCGGGACCTCGGGCGCCGGCTCCGGCTCCTGGAGCATTTCCGCGGTGATGTTGCCGGCGGCGATCTCGCGCAGCGCGACTACCGTCGGCTTGTCGTTCTCGAGCGGCACGGTGGGCTCGGCGCCGTTGGCGAGCCGGCGGGCGCGCTGGGCGGCGAGCAGCACCAGCTGGAACAGGTTGTCGACGTTGTGCAGGCAGTCTTCTACGGTGATTCGGGCCATGGTCGCTCGGGCGGATGAACGGGCGCCGCGTCGGGCGCGCACGGTGTGTAACTATAAGCGAAAACAGGGAAAAAGTCTGTCGCCCGGGGCTGGCGGCGCGCGGGCCGGGAGGGCGCGCGCGCCGGACCCTCAGCTCTCGGCGAGCAGCGCCCGGAGGAGCGGTGCGAGTGCGGGGCGGTCGCTGCGCAGCTCCGCGCCTTGACCGGCGATGATGCGCTTCAGGTCGGCCACCGCCCGCTCGAAATCGTCGTTGACCACCGCATAGTCGAACTCGCCGTAGTGCGACATGTCGCCGGCCGCGTCCCTGAGGCGCCGCCGGATCACCTCGGGGGTGTCGGTCGCGCGCCGCGCCAGCCGTTCGGCGAGCGCCGCCCGCGAGGGCGGCAGGACGAAGATGCTCAGGCACTCCGGCATGGCACGCCGCACCTGCCGGGCGCCCTGCCAGTCGATCTCGAGCAGCACGTCGTGGCCCTGGGTGAGCTCGCCCTCGACGAAGCCGCGCGAGGTGCCGTAGAGGTTGTCGAACACCCGTGCGTGCTCGAGGAATTCGCCGCGCGCCACCAGTTCCTCGAACTGCGCCGGCGAAACGAAGTGGTATTCGCGTCCCTCGGCCTCGGTCGGGCGGCGCGTGCGGGTGGTG
>DASSQU010000175.1:0-6542 GCA_035702325.1 Steroidobacteraceae bacterium | reverse complement strand
AACATGGTCCCGCCGCCGAATCCGGGCAGCGGCATGGCGATGGTGACTCTCACCGACATGCCGGGCGACTTCCTCAGCTACATGGTCGACATCGTGTCGCTGAAGCTGACGCGCGCCGACGGCACGGTGGTCGAGACGGTGCCGGCGACGACCCGCGTCGATTTCGCCCAGCTCGTCAATCTTTCCGAGGTGACGAGTGCCCACCAGCTGCCGCAAGGCAGCTATACGGGCGTAGCGCTGACGCTCGACTACGCCAGCGCCACCATCGTGGTGGACAACGGGACCGCCGGCGGCCTGACGGTCCCGGCCGCCGGCATCATCAACGGCAGCACCTCGGCGCCGCTCACCCCGCCGAACAGTCAGATGACGGTGACGCTGCAGCTGCCCTCCGACCGGCCGCTCATCGTCACACCGGGGACGGTGGCGAATCTGGCGCTCGACTTCAACCTGGCCGCATCCAACACCGTCGCGCCCGCGCCGCTGAGCTCCTCGACCATGGCGAGCGCGGTCACCGTGACGGTGAACCCGGTACTGACCGCGAGCCTGGTGCCGGATGCGACCCGGCAGATTCGCGTGCGCGGACCGCTGGTGGCCGTCACCAACACCGCCACCCAGACCTCCTACACGGTCAAGGTACGCCCCTTCTACGACGTCGCGGACGACGACGACGGCCAACTCGTGGTGAACACCACCGCCACCACCAGCTTCACTCTCAACGGGACGTCCTATACGGGTGACGCCGGCCTCACCGCGCTCGCGGCGCTCGGCCCGGGCACGCTGACCGCGGCGACCGGCAGCTTCGACGTCGCGACCGAGACCTTCACCGCCGCCAACGTGTTCGCCGGCACCAGCGTGCCGGGAGCCGGGCTCGACAGCGCCGAAGGAACGGTCACCGCGCGCAGCGGCAACGTCTTCACGCTGAGCAACGGCTGGCTCGACGAGCACGACTTCGACGACGAGCAGTTCAGCGCGCAGCTGGCGGTCACCGTCGCCTCGGGCACCGCCGTGAGCGAGGACGGCCAGTCCGGCAGCTTCGGGCCGCAGGACATCTCGGTCGGCCAGCACGTGCAGGTGTTCGGCAAGTTCGGCACCGACGGCATGGGCAACCGCACGCTCGATGCCAGCGGCGGGAGCGTGCGGCTGATGGTGACGCGGCTCTCCGGTGAGTTCGCCTCGAGCGGCTCCGGGACCGTGACCGTCAATCTGCGCTCGCTCGACGGCCGCCCGCCGACGGCGTTCAACTTCGCGGGCACCGGCAGCACGACGTCCGGCGACGCCAGCCCCGGCGCCTACGTCGTCAGCGTTCCGGCGGCGCTGCCGCTGCCCGGCGTGACGGCGGGCGCGCCGCTGCAGTTCTTCGGCTTCGTGACGCCGTTCATGAGCGCGCCGCCGGATTTCGCGGCGCTCACGATCGTGAACTTCGCGACCATGAACGCGCGGCTGCACCTCGAGTGGTCGGCGCCGGGCGTCACGATGCCGTTCGTGGCGCCACTCACTGCGAGCAACGTCATGATCAGCCAGGCGACGCTGCAGAGCGCCGCCGAGCACGAGATCCTCATCGGCGAGGAGACGCAGCTCGACCCGTCGACCCTCGCCGGCGGGCTCGGCTTCGTGGCGAACAGCGCGCCGACCGGGGAGCTGACCGGCTTTGCGATCGTGCACCGGATGAGCGAGAAGATCGCCACCTTCAGCACGTTTGCCGACTTCATCACGGCGCTCGCCGGGGACCTGAACGGCACCACCGCGCTGCTCGCGGTGAACGCCGCCGGCCCCTACGACCAGACCAAGGGTGTGCTGTCGGTGAACGGCATGGAGGCGGAGCTCGCCGACTAGCGCGGCCGAAGCCACCGCAGCCGAGGCCCTGCGCACCCGGGCCGGCGCAGCTCCTGGCTCAGCTGCGCGTGCTAGTCTTGTGCCGTATCGGGCGGGCCGAGCCGCCCGAGCGGGGGACTCGCATGTACACCCAGGCGCTCGACACTCACGGCGGCGAGCCGCCGGCACCCGCCGCCGGACCGCCCGAGGCGCAGGCGGCGCGCTTCCAGGCGCGCATCGATGCGGAGGAGAAGATCGAGCCGAAGGACTGGATGCCGGACGCCTACCGCCAGACCCTCGTCCGGCAGATCTCCCAGCACGCGCACTCGGAGATCGTCGGCATGCTGCCCGAGGGCAACTGGATCACGCGCGCTCCCACGCTCAAGCGCAAGGCGGTGCTCATCGCCAAGGTACAGGACGAGGGCGGTCACGGCATGTACCTGTACAGCGCCGCCGAGACCCTCGGGGTGTCGCGCGCGCAGCTGATCGAGCAGCTGCTGGCGGGCACCGCCAGGTACTCCAGCATCTTCAACTACCCGACGCTCACCTGGGCGGACGTGGGCGCGATCGGCTGGCTGGTGGACGGGGCGGCGATCATGAACCAGATTCCGATCTGCCGCTGCTCCTACGGGCCGTACGCGCGGGCCATGGTGCGCATCTGCAAGGAAGAGAGCTTCCATCAGCGCCAGGGCTTCGAGATCATGCTGACGCTCGCGCGCGGCAGCGCCGCGCAGCGTGCCATGGCACAGGACGCACTCACCCGCTGGTGGTGGCCCTCGATCATGATGTTCGGTCCGCCGGATGCGGACTCGAAGCACACCGCGCAGTCGATGCGCTGGAAGATCAAGCGTTTCAGCAACGACGAGCTGCGCCAGAAATTCATCGACATCACGGTGCCGCAGGCGCAGTTCCTCGGGCTCTCGATCCCCGACCGCGAGCTGCGCTGGGACGAGGCCACGCAGCACTTTGCCATCGGACCGATCGACTGGAGCGAGTTCCAGGCGGTGCTCAAGGGCGACGGCCCGTGCAACCGCGAGCGGCTCGAGGCGCGGCGCGCGGCCCACGGGGCCGGCGGCTGGGTACGGGAGGCCGCCCGGGCGCACGCGGCCAAACTCGAGGAGCGCGCGCGGGCGGTGCGGCCGGCGGCGGGGAGTGCAGCATGAGCGATCCGCACAAGGCGGCGGTGTCGGCCGACTGGCCGCTGTTCGAAGTGTTCATCCGTTCGCGCTCGGGACTCGAGCACAAGCACGTCGGCAGCCTGCACGCGGCCGATGCGCGCATGGCGATCGAGCACGCCCGCGACGTCTACACCCGCCGCCAGGAGGGCGTCAGCATCTGGGCGGTGCGCTCGGCGGACATCGTCGCCTCGGATCCGGAGGAGGCCGACGCACTGTTCGAGCCGGCGCGCGACAAGGTCTACCGTCACCCGACGTTCTACGCGATTCCCGACGAGGTAAAGAACCTGTGAGCACGGGCGCAGCCGCCGGCCCGGCAGATGCGGGTGCGCCGCGCCAGGCGCTCCTCGCCTACCTGCTGCGGCTCGGCGACACGAGCCTGGTGCTCGGCCAGCGGCTCGGCGAGTGGGTGGGGCATGCCCCGGAGCTGGAAGAGGACCTGGCGCTCGCCAACCTGGCGCTCGACTTCATCGGGCAGGCGCGGCTGCTGCTGAGCTACGCGGGCGAGGTCGAGGGCCGCGGGCGCGACGAGGACGCGCTCGCGTTCCTGCGCGATGCACCCGAGTTCATGAACCTAGCGCTCGCCGAGCAGCCGAACGGCGATTTCGCGCACACCATCGTGCGGCAGTGGCTGATCGACGCCTGGCAGCTCGAGCTCTATCAGGGACTCACCGCCTCGGCCGATGGCCGCCTGGCGGCGATCGCCGCCAAGGCGCTCAAGGAGTCCCGCTATCACTACCGCTTCAGCAGCGGCTGGCTGGTGCGGCTCGGGGACGGCACCGCGGAGAGCCGCAGCCGCGCGCAGCAGGCGCTCGAGTCGCTGTGGCGCTTCACCGGCGAGCTGTTCGCGCCCGACGAGGTCGACGCGCAGATCGCCGCCGCGGGCGTCGCGCCGCCGCTCGCGTCCCAGGCGGACGCCTGGTCGGCGCGGGTGCAGCGGACCCTCGCGGAGACGACGCTGTCGCGGCCCGCCGCGGCGGCCTATCCGTGGCACGGCAAGCGGGGGGTGCACACCGAGCATCTCGGCCATCTGCTCGGCGAGATGCAGCATCTGCAGCGCAGCTACCCCGGGTTGCAGTGGTGAGGCCGGTGGTCCCGAGCCCGCCGCAACCCGAGGCGCTCGTGTGGGAGGTGCTGCGCGGCGTGCCGGATCCCGAAATACCCGTGCTCAGCATCGTCGACCTCGGCATCGTGCGCCACGTGCGGCGCGGCGACGACGGGCGGCTGCGCGTCGGCATCACGCCCACCTACTCCGGCTGTCCGGCGACGGCACCGATCCGCGCCGCGACGCGGGCCGCGCTCGATGCCGCCGGATTCGGCGCGGCGCTCATCGAGGAGGTGCTGGCGCCGCCGTGGAGCAGCGACTGGGTGACACCCGAAGGGCGGCAAAAGCTGGCTGCGTTCGGCATCGCTCCGCCGCAGTCCGCGGCGCGGCAGGCGGTGAGCTGCCCGCGCTGCGGGAGCGAGGCGACCGAGCGGCTGAGCGAATTCGGCTCGACGCCCTGCAAGGCGCACTACCGCTGCCGCGCCTGCCGCGAGCCCTTCGACTACTTCAAGTGCATCTAGTCGCATGCTGAGGTTCCATTCGCTGCGGGTCGCCGACATCTCCCCCGACGCCGAGGACGCGGTCAGGATCGCGCTCGAGGTACCCGCGGAGCTGCGCGCGGAGTACCGCGGTGCCGCCGGTCAGCACGTGGTGGTGCGCGTGCAGCTCGACGGGGCGGAGGTGCGGCGTACCTACTCGCTGGTGAATGCTCCGGGGGAGTGGCCGCTGCGGATCGTGCCGCGCGTACACCCGCACGGCAGGATGTCGCGCTATCTCGCCGAGCAGCTGCGTGCCGGCGACTCGCTCGAGGTGCTGCCTCCCAACGGCAGCTTCACGCCGCGCCCGGCGCGCGCCGCAGGCGGCCTGTACGTGGCGTTCGCCGCCGGCTGCGGCATCACGCCCGTCGTGTCGGTGACGCGCGCGCTGCTCGCCGCTGCGGGCAACCGGGTCATCGTCTTTTACGGCAACAGCGGCAGCGGGCGCACCATGTGCCTCGAGGAGCTGCTGGCGCTCAAGGACCGCTACCTCGGGCGCCTGGCGCTGCACTTCGTCATGAGCCGCGAGCCGCAGGAGGTCGAGCTGTACAACGGCCGGATCGATGCCGCGCGCGTGCGGCAGTTCGCCGGCATGCTGTTCGATCCGCAGCAGGTGGCGGAGTATTTCCTCTGCGGCCCCGGCGACATGATCGAGCAGGTCGCCGCCACGCTGCGCAGCCTCGGCGTCGCCGCGGCGCCGGTCCACGCCGAGCACTTCACCGTGGCGACGGCGCCCGAGCGGCCGGTCGCGCCCGCGCCGGCGCCGGGACCCCCCGCCGGCACCGCCGAAGTCACCATTCACATGGACGGGCGGCGGCGCTCGTTTACCATGCAGATGGACGCCGAGACGGTGCTCGATGCCGCGGCGCGCGCCGGGGTGGAGCTGCCGTTCTCGTGCCGCGCCGGCGTGTGCTCCACCTGCCGCACCAAGGTGGTGCGCGGCGCGGTGGAAATGGCGCAGAACTACGCCCTCGAGGACTGGGAGCTCGCGCAGGGCTACGTGCTCGCCTGCCAGTCGCGTGCCAGGAGCGCGCTGCTCGAGCTCGACTACGACGAGAAGTGAGCATTGCCGCCTGAAGCCGCGCGCGACAGTACGGAGTAACCGGGAGTGAGCTACCAGCACATCCTGTTCGAGAACGCCGCGGGGATCGCGCGCCTCACCTTCAACCGTCCGGAGCGTCTCAACGCCTTCAACGCCGCCATGCACGCGGAGGCGCGCGCCGCGCTCGCGAGCCTCACCGCCACGCCGGCCCGGGTGCTGGTGATCACCGGCGCGGGGCGCGGGTTCTGCGCCGGACAGGATCTCGGCGACCGCGCGGTCGCACCCGGAGCCGACCCGCCGGATCTCGGCGCTTCGATCGAGCGGGACTACAAGCCGCTGATACTGGCCCTGCGCGCGCTGCCGCTGCCGGTGATCGCCGCCGTCAACGGCGTGGCGGCCGGCGCCGGCGCCAACATCGCGCTCGCCTGCGATCTGGTGATTGCGGCCCGCTCCGCGAGCTTCGTGCAGGCCTTCGCGCGGCTCGGCCTGGTGCCCGATTCCGGCGGCACCTGGTTCCTGCCGCGCCTCATCGGCACCGCGCGCGCGCTCGGCGTCGCGCTGCTCGCCGAGAAGCTCCCCGCCGAGCAGGCGGCCGCCTGGGGACTGATCTGGCGCTGCGTGGCCGACGGGGAGCTCCCGGGGGTGGTGGACGCCCTGGCGCGCGAGCTCGCGGCCGCGCCCACCCGCGCCCTGGCGCGCACCAAGCAGGCCATCTACGAAGGATGGGCGCGGCCACTTCCCGCGCAGCTCGACATCGAGCGCGACTACCAGGCGGAGCTCGGCCGCACCGCCGACTATGCCGAGGGCGTCGCGGCCTTCACCGCCAAGCGTGCGCCGCGCTTCACCGGGCGCTGAGGATCGAACCGCATGCACGAGCCGACACCGCGGGCCGAGCAGGTGCAGCGCCTGGCCGAGCGCTGCGCGCAGGCGCT
>DASSQU010000174.1:0-2580 GCA_035702325.1 Steroidobacteraceae bacterium | reverse complement strand
CGACGCCTTCGCGCGCGTGTGCTCGGCCCACACCCGCGTGGCGCCGACCGAGCGCTACCAGCGCCACAACACCCGCGACGCGCGCCTGCGCGAGATCGCCACGCTGCAGCGGCAAAGCGCCGCGCTGGATCACGAGCTGGGCAACCGTGAGCGCCTCGAGCGCGAGCTGGCGCGGGCCAAGGAGCTGCTGCAGGAGAGCGAGCGCGCGCGGGAGGCCATCCTCGACCGGCTGAGCCACGAGCTGCGCAACCCGCTGGCGCCCATCGTCACCGCGCTCGAGCTCTCGGCGCGCCGGCGTGATCCGGCGCGGCAGCACTCGGTCATCACCCGGCAGGTGAAGCAGCTGGTGAAGGCCCTGGACGAGGTCCTCGAGCAGCCGGCGCCCGCGGTGGAGCTCGCGATGGCTGAGCCGCAAGCGCCGGACGAGGCCGAGTCGGCCGCGCGGCGGCAGCTGCGCAAGGGCGTCAAGGTCATGGTGGTGGACGACAACGTCGACGCGGCGGAGTCGCTGTCCGAGGTGCTCGACGAGCTGGGCTACAGCTCGCGCATCGCCCACGACGGGCCCGGAGCGCTGGAGCTCGCGCACGTCTTCGAGCCGCAGCTGGCCCTCATCGACATCGGCCTGCCGGGGATGAGCGGAATCGACCTCGCCCAGAAGCTCAAAGGGCAGACCCACACTGCCAAGATGCGGCTGGTGGCGCTCACCGGCTACAGCCGGCGCGCGGACCGCGAGCAGACGCACGCCGTCGGTTGCGAGGCGCACCTGATCAAGCCTGTCGACCTGCACGCGCTCGAGACGACGCTCGCGCGCCTGCTCCATGGGGGGAAACGTCATGCCTGAGACTCTTGCTGCCACCGGCTCGCCCGCGCCTGCCATCGTGCCGCCGTACTCGGCTGCGACACCCCCTCCTCCGCCCGAGCCCGGCGAAGGGATGGAAGCGCTGATCGGGGGCCACGACTGGGCCTCCAGCTCGCTGGGCCCGACGGAGCTGTGGCCGCCCAGCCTGCGCACCGTGGTGGGCATCTGCCTGCATGCGCCGCAGCCGATGCTGGTCACCTGGGGCGAGGAGCTGTGCATGCTGTTCAACGACGCCTGGCGCTCGCTGCACGGCGCGCAGGCGCTGGGGCAACCGCTCGCCGCGCATCTGCCCGCGAAGGTCGAGGCGTTTCGCACCGTGCTCGCCACCGGCCTGCCGATGGAGCGCGAGGGCAGCGGGCTCATCCCCGTTCGGGACGAGAAGGGCATCGTCCGGGGCGTGATGGTGATGCCGTGTGCCCACCAGGGCATCGCGCAGGCCATCGGGCACGATCTGCGCAACCCGCTGGCGACCATCCTGACCGCGGCGCAGCTGGTCGAGCGCCGCGCAGGTGACGATGAGCGGCTGCTCGAGCCGGCGCGGCGCATCATCGCCGGCAGCGAGCGCATGTCGCGCATGCTCGAGCAGCTCGTCGAGTACATGCACCTGCAGGCCGACAAGCTCACGCTCAAGCGCGCCTCCGTCGACGTGACCGGCGTGGTGCGCGATGCCATCGACTCGGTGCGCGCCGGCGCGTTGCAGTGGCCGGTGTCGTTCGAAGCGGCGGGCGACGCGAGGGCGGAGCTCGACCCGGAGCGGCTGCGCCAGCTCGTCCGCAACCTCGTCGGCAACGCGGCGGGGCACGTTCCGCAGGCCGCCTGCCGCGTGCGGGTGGACTCCTCGAGCCCCGCGTACGTCGCGGTGTCGGTCGAGAACGACGGCGAGCTGCCCGAAGGGGTCACGCTGTTCGAGGCCTTCTCCTCCAGCGGACCCGCGAAGGGCGTCGGGCTGGGGCTCTACCTGGTGCGCGCGCTGGTCGAGGCGCACGGCGGCACGGTCACCGCCCAGTCCAAGGGCGGTGTGACGCGGGTCACGGTGTTGCTGCCGCGGCAGCCGCCCGGCGCCTGAGCCGGCGCCCCGCCAGCAACACCAGCGGCAGCAGGGCGGCCGCGCCGTCCTGGCGGCAGCCGCAGCCGACGAGCTCCCTGCGCGGTGCGCTCGAGCCGCCGTCTGAAGCGCCCCCGTCCGCTCCACCGCCGTCCGGCCCGGCGTCGAGCGCGCCGCCGTCCGGCGCCCCGCCGTCGGGTTGAGCGCCTGCGTCCGCCGGCGTCGCAAAGATGCTCACCGCGCCGAAGCCGAAGCCGGCGTCGTTCGTGGCGACGGCGCAGAACGAGTACATCGTCCCGGGCATGAGCCCGGCGACGGGCTGCGCGAAGGAGAGCGGCGTGGTGTCGTTCTGCCCCAGCGCAATGGAGCCGGTGGGCGGTGCCCGCAGCCCGACCGTGTCGTCGCAGCCGGCCAGCGCACCGGGGGCATAGCGGAACCACCCGCGCGTCGCGGTGAAGTTCGGCAGCGCTGTGCCGTTGAGCGTGGCGCGGGTCGCGTCGAGCGGGTCGGCGATGCCGCTCGTCACCGTGGGCGGCGACGGCGTGAAGCGCTGATCGGCGCCGAGGTCCCAGGCGCCCTGCCGCCTCTGGCCGTCGATGTCGTCGACGAAGCCCCAGAGCGTGTTGCCGCTGAGATCGACAGCCAGGCCCGCCGCGCCGGTGTCGGACGGCGCGAG
>DASSQU010000173.1:0-21886 GCA_035702325.1 Steroidobacteraceae bacterium | reverse complement strand
GCGGAAGCGCGCGCGGCCGCGGTGAAGAAGCTCGGATTCAAGGCGGAGATCTCCGAGCGCAGGCTCCCGGGGACCGTCTACTGGATCGATCTCGCGCCGCACCCCGGGATGACCACGGTTCCGCTCGAGGGACTCTTCGCCGAGGGTGTCGATTCGCGGATCGCGGTCGAGCCCTGCCCGATTGCGCCGGCTCCGGCGGCGGCGCCACCGGCGAATCCGCCGCCGCCGCTCAAGGAGGCGCAGGCACCCGTGAGCCCACCGCTCGCGGAAAGCGCGCGCCCGACGACCTGAGCGCCCTCAGCCGCGCGCGTGCGGCAGCGGAATGCACGCACGGTGCCGCCGGTCTGGATCGAACAGACGACCTGCCGCTTACAAGGCGGCTGCTCTGCCACTGAGCTACGGCGGCGACCGCCCCGATTGTACGCCACTTCGTTGATCTTCCAGGGTAGGGCAGCGGCTCGCGCTCCCCCGATCGCAGCCGAGAACCGCCGCCTTTGGCAGGCTCGGCGCCGATCCTCAGAACCGATAGGTGGCGTCGACACCGTAGGTGCGCGGCTCCCCGACGAGTGCGTAGTCAAAGCCCAGCGCCCCGGTATCGAGATCCTTCTGATTGAGTGCGTAAGCGAGATACTGGCGGTTGGTGACGTTCTTGATCCATGCGCCGATGACGAAACCGCGCTTCTCGCCGCTCTCGAAGGTCACGCGGGCGTTGGCGAGCGCGTAGGCGCCCTGCGCATCCCGCTCGGTGTTGAAGGCATCGAAGTACTGCTTGCCGTAGAAGTTGCCGTTGACGAACAGCCGCACGTCACCCGCGGCGAAGCGCGCCACCCGCCAGTTGACGTCGACGCTCCCGCTGTAGTCCGGCGCCTGGATCAGCTGGTTACCCACGCAGCAGACGCGCGGAACCCCGGGCGCCTGAAATTCGTTGGCGTGCAGAGTCAGCTCGACATACTTGCTGTGCATGAGTCCGAGAGTCGAGCCGATCTCGAGTTCGGGGGTCACCTTGCCTCGCAGCTCGAACTCGGCACCGTCGACGCGCGACTTTGGCGCATTGACCGTGCGGAAGCCGGTGCCGAGAAGCGCCGGCAGGGAGAACGCATCGAGGAACTGCTGGTTCCTGTAGTCGTAGTGGAAGAGCGTGGCGTTGAATATCCCGCGGTGATTGCCGAATTCCGTCTTGAGCCCGAGCTCATACGAGTAGAGCTTTTCCGGTGCGGCGAAGGTGAGCTCGGTCTGATCGTTGTAGGCCTGGCCGTTGAAGGCGACCCCGCGATAGCCTTCGCTGATGCTCAGATACGCCAGCAGCGTGTCGCTCGGCTTCCAGTCGGCGCCGATCTTGCCGCTGACGTTGTTGGTGTCGTTGTCGAACTCCGGGTGCACTCCGAGTCCTTGCGGCGCGAGTCCCTGCTGGAAGTAGCTTCGTGACGCAGTGGCGCCCGGCGGCAGGTCACCGATGGTCTGCGTCCACCAGGTGGCGGCATCGACGTCGGGGCTGGTGCCGAGCGAGCCCGGACTCGGCAGACCGCCCTCGAGCGCATAGAAGTTGTCGATGGCTACCTTGTCCCTGGTGTAGCGCACCCCGGCGCGCAGCGTGACGGTCGGCGCGACGGCGAACGTGAGGTTGGCGAATAACGCGCGGCTGTCCTTGATCTGGTCGAAGTTGTTGTACTCGTCGAATCCATAAAGTGGCAGCGATGGCGCGATGCCGGCGCTGGTCGGCGGTATCTGCGGAAACCAGAAGCCGAGGTTGTATCCGTCGAAGAAGTGAAACTGCACGGTTGCGTGCGTGCTCTCGCGCCCGTAATACAGGCCGGCCAGCCAGCCCAGGGCCCCGGTATCGTGCGAGGCGAGCCGGATCTCCTGCGAGAAGGCATTCACGCTCGAAAAATACGTATTGGGATCATCGATCCGCGCGGTGATCGGCAGTCCGCCATCGTCGCTCTTCTCGTACCAGCGCCCGTAGTCGAAGCCGCTGACGGAGCTCAGCGTGACGTGCCCGCTCAGCTGCCAGTCGATCTTGAGTGCAGCACTGTCGTTGCGGATGTCCTTGTGGACGGCGTACTTGGCGCCGTTATCGAACCAGCCGATGTTGCCGGTGAATCCGGTCGCGTTCGGGTCATTGGCGATCGCGTGAGCGCCGTAAGGCGTCCCTCCGGAACGGGTCGCGGACAGCTTGAGTGTCGCGGTGATGGTGTCGGTCGGCTTCGCCAGGAGCGTGAGGCGCGCGGCGAGCGCATCGACACCGTTCAGCGGCTCGACCGGCGGCGCGCCGGGAATATAGTCCGGCGCGACGCTATGAACCCATCCGTCGCGCTCCTCGTAGTAGAGCGCTGCGCGCCAGCCAAGCTGACCATCGACGATAGGCCCCCCGACGGCGGCGCGCGTGGAGCGGTCGCTGTAGTTGCCCGCGCCCAGCGTGACGTAGCCGTCGTACTGGCTGAGGCTCGGATTTCGCGTGTAGAAATTGACGGCGCCGCCGGTTGCGTTCTTGCCGTACAGCGTGCCCTGCGGCCCGCGCAGTATCTCGACCCGATCCAGGTCATAAGTCTGCAGGGCCTGTACCGCGCCGACGGGCTTGTAGACCTCGTCGACGTACATGGCGATGGGACTGCTCTGATTCTCGCTGAAGTCCTGGGTCGTCACGCCGCGCAGCGTGAAGGTCGGCTGCGCTTCCGGCCCGTAGGGCAGGTTGAGCAGCATGTTGGGCACGCTCGAGGTGATGTCGCTCGCCTGCCGCACGCCGCGGTCCGTCAGGTCACCCGCAGACAGTGCCGTAACCGCCACCGGCACGTCCTGCAGCTTTTCGGACCTGCGCTCCGCCGTGACCACGATCTCGGTGAGTTCGGTGGAGGTGCTCTCCTGGGCGACGCCGAGGACCGGCAGTCCCACCGACGCTAAAGCGACGAAGCGCAGCGCGCGCCGCGCAGAGCGACACCCGTTCCGCATGGCGAACCCCCCTGTTAATTGTGAGTTTTAAGTATCGCCTGGTGAGTGTTACATACTGTAAATCGGAATGAAAGCCCGGACGGGTTACACTGCAGACCGTGGCCAAGTCCAACAGGCAGGAATCGGCGATACCATTCAATCAGTCGGTCGAGAAGGCGCTGGCAGTGCTGCGCGCCTTCGGCGGCGATCGCCGCGGCCTCAACCTCGGAGAAATCGCCGCCGCGGCCGGCATCACCAAGAGCTCGGCACAGCGCGTCACCCACACCCTGCAGCACCTCGGGTACGTGCGGCGCGATACCCACGCCAAACGCTGGGTGCTTACTCCGCACGTGCTGACGATCGGATACGCCTACTTGTCCGGACACGCCCTCATCGAGGGTGCGACCAGCCATCTGCTGGAGCTGAATGTCGCCACCGGCGAGTCAGTCAGCCTGTCGGAACCGGACGGTACGCAGATGGTGTACATCGCGCGGTTCCCGAGTCATCGGCGCTTCAACATCCACATGCCGATCGGCCGGGCCTTGCCGATGTTCTGCACCGCGGCGGGTCGCGCCTACCTGTCCCGTCTGCCAACGGAAGAGGTAAACGACATCCTCGATCGGTCGGTACTGCGCGCCCTGACGCCGCATACGGTCACCGGCAGGAGGCGCGTCCTCGCGCTCATCCGCAAGGCGCGCGAGAACGGCTACGCGTGCGCCAACCAGGAGTGCTATCGCGGCGACCTCACTGTCGGAGCCGCCGTCATGGGTCCACACGGCCGGCCCGTGGCGGCGATCAATATCTCAGGTCCGACGAGTCGCTGGACTCTGGAGGATCTCGTGCACCGCTGGTCGCCGCTGTTGATGGAGACTGCACGGGCGGCTTCGAGCGGCATGGCCGATCGGATCGCGCTCGCCCGGGCCTAGCCGCAGATGCGCGCACGACACGGCGACGGGCACGGTTCGCATGGTCCCGGTTGAAGCTGACCGCCGCTGCCTGTAATCCACGGAGAATCTCCCATGAAGCACCCAACGCGGCCGGGCGTAGCCCTGATGTCCTCACTGATCTCGACATTTGCTGCGGCGGCCCCCGCCGGCTTCACCGTCACCAGCCCCGATTTTGGTCCGGACCGTCCCATTCCCGCGAGCCACGTGCTCGACGGTTATGGCTGCAAGGGTGCTAACCGCTCGCCGGCACTCGAATGGCACGGTGTGCCGCGCGCAACGCAGAGCTTCGCGATCACCATGTTCGATCTGGATGAACACGGCAGCCCGTCCGGGTGGTGGCATTGGGTCGTTTATGACATTCCCGCGTCCGCTTCGCGCCTGGCTGAAAATGCGGGCGCACTGAACAGTCGCGAGCTTCCTCCTGGAACCATCCAGGGACGGACGGACCTGGGTCAGGATGCCTATCACGGACCCTGCCCGGACAAAGCACAACCCCCGCACCGGTATCAGATCACGGTCTATGCGTTGAGCGTCGCAAGACTTCCCGTTCCTCCCGAAGCGAGCGGTGCGATGGTGACCTGGACGGCGCACGACTACACATTGGCGAAGGCGACCCTCATCGCGCGATACGGCAGGTAAGGTACGCGCGCGACGCGCCTCGCGGGTCGCCAGCGGAAGAGGGCTTCGGCCGTCATGTCCGGTTGCACTCACGGCATTTTTTCGCCAGGACGCTCCGGCGCTGGTGGCTCTGGAGTAGCATCGCCAACGGAGCATTCGACTTCCGCTCCCCGTGCGGCCCCTGCACGCGAGGGGAGATATCAGACGGGCTGAGGAGACAGGCATGCCGAAACGCAAACTGACCGGCTGGCCGGGTGCGCTGCTGCTGGTTGTGGCCGCGCTCGCGTGGGCGGATCCCTACAGCGATACCAGCGCGCTGTTCAAGAACGCGGGTGAAAGCGCCGAGTTCTTCAAGAGCGCGTACGGCTACGCGATATTCCCGACGATCGGCAAGGGTGGCCTGGTCGTCGGCGGCGCCTACGGCAAAGGCCGCGTGTACGTGCACGACAAGTTCGTCGGCGACACCGCGATCACCCAGGTGAACGTCGGATTTCAGGCCGGCGGTCAGGCCTACAGCATGATCGTCTTCTTTGAGAACAAGGCGGCCTTCGATGAATTCACGCAAGGCGACTTTGAGTTCGGTGCGGAAGTGCAGGCGGTGGCGATTACCGCCGCCGCCGGTGCCACGGCGAGCACCGCAGGGGCCAGCGTCGGGGCGAGCGGCGGCGCGAAGAATGCGAGGACCGCGGGCAGGTACTACAAGGGTATGGCGGTGTTCACCATCGTGAAGGGTGGCGCCATGTATCAGGCCGTGGTAGGCGGAATGAGGTTCACCTTCACACCGAGGACTTCCTGAGGAGGGGACCGGTCGCGGCGTGGGTGAGAAGATCCGTTACGCTGCCGATCCGCGCGTCGGCCCCGAGCTCCTCGGGCGCGCCGCGGTGATAGCCATAGTCGACCGCGATTACGCGGCAACCTGCCGCCCGGGCGGCGCCGACGTCGGTGCGCGAGTCGCCCACGAAGAGCAGCTCGGCCGGCCCGACGCCGAGGCGGCGGCAGGCGGCGAGGAGGAGCTTCGGGCTCGGCTTGCGGTCATCTTCCGCCTCCGGGCAGAGCGTGAAGTCGAAGTGCGCGGCGAGCTGCGCCGCTTCCAGCAGCGGCCGCGCAAAGCACGCGGCCTTGTTGGTGATGCAGCACAGACGCAAGCCGGCCCGGCGAAGCGCGGCGAGGCCCGCGTGCACGCCCGGGTAGACCCGGCTGCGCTCGAACAGCTGCTCGCCGTAGAGCCGGTGGAAGAGGGCGCGCGCCGTTTCGGCCTCGGCGGGGCGCGGCGCGGGGCGCGGGCCGGCGCTCGCGGCCAGCACCCGCGACACCAGTTGATCGACGCCGTCGCCGATCAGCGCGGCAATCCGCCTCTCGGGCAGTGCCCGCAGGCCGAGGTGGGCCAGCATGCGGTTCGCGGCAGCGGCGAGATCCGGCGCGCTGTCGATGAGCGTCCCGTCGAGGTCGAAGGCGATGGCACGCGTGACGCCGGTCAGCTGCTGCATGCGATCCCTTGCCCGCACCCGGCGCCGGCTGCATGCAGAGCGCGCAGTCCCTCCAGCGTGAGGAACGGTGCGCCGAGCCGCGCCGCGTCGGCGTGCGGCAGCGGCACCCCGGGATCGCCGAGGGAGCTCAAGGCGAGGTCCGCCGCCCCGAGCGCCTCGGCGCGCGTCCAGCGGCTCGCCACCCCGACGGTGAACAGCCCCGCGGCCCTGGCAGCGCGCACTCCGGCCGCGGAGTCTTCCAGTGCAATCGCCTCCTCGGGTGCGAGAGCGAGCTGCCCGAGTGCCAGCAGGTAGGTGTCGGGCGCCGGCTTCCGCAGCGGGCCGACATCCCCGGTCGCGATGGCGCTGAACCACCCGGGCGCCTCGCGCCCGAATCCGTTCACCAGCAGCTCCGTCACGTCCTGCGGTGAGGTCGTGGAGGCGATGGCGAGCCGCACTCCGGCGTGGCGCGCCTCGCGCATCAGCCGCGCCACGCCGGTCCGCGGCCGCACGTGCCCGCGCGCCAGCAGCTCCCGGTAGCGTTCGCTCTTGGCGCGATGTATCGGCGCCACCGCCTGCAGCAGCCGCACGCGCTCCGCCTCGGACAGCGCCAGCCCCGCGATGTAGCCCGCCAGGCGCTCCTTGCCCCCGGTGCTGCGCAGCAGCTCGGCATACAGCCGCGGCGACCAGTACCAGTCGAGGCCGTGCAGGCGGAACGCGTGGTTGAACGCCTGCCGGTGCGCCTCTTCGGTGTCGGCGAGCGTCCCGTCGACGTCGAAGATGAGCGCCCGGAGCGCGCCCGCGCGTCTCATGTGCGCACGCCGGCAGCATGCCGCGCGCTCGCCTCGCGGCGACGCTCGTTCAGCCGCCAGATCATGGGTGTGAAGACGAGCTGCATCGCCAGATCCATCTTGCCCCCCGGACAGACGATGGTGTTGGGACGGGACATGAAGGAATCGTGCAGCATGGCGAGCAGGTACGGGAAGTCGATGCCACGCGGGTCGGCGAAGCGGATCACGAGGAAGGACTCGTCCGGGGTGGGGATGAAGCGGGCGATGAAGGGATCGGAGGTGTCCACCGTCGGAATGCGCTGGAAGTTGATGTGCGTGCGGGCGAACTGCGGGCAGATGTAATGCACGTAGTCCGGCATGCGGCGCAGGATCGTGTCGGTGACGGCTTCGGTGGAGTAGCCGCGCAGGGCCTTGTCGCGATGGAGTTTCTGGATCCACTCGAGATTGATGACCGGAGTGACCCCCACCAGCAGGTCCACGTGCCGGGCGACGTCGACCTCGCCGGCGGCGACGGCGCCGTGCAGGCCTTCGTAGAAGAGCAGGTCGGTGTCGGGTGCGAGCTCGCGCCACTCGGTGAAGGTCCCGGGGGGCTGGTTGAACGGGGCGGCTTCGCGCTCGTCGTGCAGGTACTTGCGCACCTGTCCGCCGCCGCTCTCGGCGTAGGTGCGAAACAGCCCCTCGAGCTCGCCGAACAGGTTGGCCTCGGGGCCGAAGTGGCTGAAGTGCTGGTCACCGCGCGCCAGCGCCAGCGCCATCTGCTCCTTCATCTCGGCGCGGTTGAAGCGGTGGAAGCTGTCGCCTTCGACGAAGGCGGCGTCGATCTTCTCGCGGCGGAAGATCTGCTCGAAAGTCCTGCTGACCGAGGTCGTGCCGGCGCCGGAGGAGCCGGTGACGGCGATGATGGGATGCCGGGCTGACATGCAGGTGGTCTCCTCGGGCTCAGGCGCGGGTGGTGAACAGGCCGCGGCTGCCGAACAGCGGCGCGTCGTACTCGAAGCTGTTGTGCTCGCGGTGATAACGCTCGATCCGTTCGACCTCACGGCGCGCGCCGAACACCAGGCCGATTCTCTCATGAGCGCGCTGCGGCACGACGTCCAGCACCGGCCCCTCGCCGGTGCTGGCCCGGCCGCCCGCCTGCTCGATGAGAAAGCCGATGGGATTCGCCTCGGAGAGCAGCCGCAGGCGCCCGGCGCGGCTCAGGTCGCGGCGGTCGCGCGGGTAGAGAAACACTCCGCCGCGCATCAGCACGCGGTGTGCTTCCGCGACCAGCGAAGCGATCCAGCGCATGTTGAAATCGCGGCCGCGCGGGCCGCTCGCTCCGGCGAGGCACTCGTCCACGTAGCGCCGGATCGCCGGCTCCCAGTAGCGCGAGTTGGAGGCGTTGATCGCGAACTCCGCGGCGTCCTCGGGGATGCGCAGGTCCGGGTGCGTCAGCAGGAACTCGCCGATTTCCCGATCGAGCGTGAAGCCGTGCACGCCGTTTCCGGTCGACAGCACCAGCATGGTCGCGGGACCGTAGATCGCGTAGCCGGCACAGAGCTGCGCCGTGCCCGGCTGCAGGAAATCCCGCTCGGTCGGCGCGCTCACGCCCTCGGGACAGCGCAGCACCGAAAAGATGCTGCCGACCGACACGTTCACGTCGATGTTGGAGGAGCCGTCGAGCGGGTCGAACACCAGCAGGTACCGGCCGCGGGGGAACTCCGCCGGGATGGCGTAGGGGGCCGCCTGCTCCTCGGACAGCATCCCGGCGAGCTGGCCGCCCCACTCGTTGGTGCGCACGAAGATCTCGTTCGCCAGCACGTCGAGCTTCATCTGGGTCTCGCCCTGGACGTTGCTCGAGCCGGCGCTGCCGAGCGCGTGCGCGAGCGCCCCCTTGCCGATGAGAGTCGCGATGCGCTTGCAGGCGAGGCGCGCATCGTTCACCACCATGGTGAAAGTTCCGGCGCTGCTGCCGGTGCTGCCGGCGTTGATGCGCCGCATTTCCTCGGTGAGGAAGCGGGTGATGGTCGTGGCGTTCCGCTCCGCGGCGCCGGAGTTCATGGGGCGCCCGCGGCGGCGCGCGCCGCAAATACCCGGCTGGCGCGGATATCCGCCGCCTCGATCGTGCGCAGCTCGTCGGTGGTGAGCGACGCACGCTGCTGCGCCAGCAGCCGGCTCGCGTGACGCAGCCGCGCCCGATCGAGGGCGTTGCGCACCGAGCGGGCGTTGGCGAACTGCGGCCGCGCGCGGCGCAGCTCGAGGTAGTCGCGGAAGGCGGCCTCGCCCTGCGGACTGAAGCGGTATTGCATCCCATCCAGCATCAGTTTGCCGATGGCGAGCAGCTCCGCCGGGGTGTAGTCGGGAAACTCGATGTGATGGGCGATGCGCGAGGACATTCCCGGATTGCTGCGGAAAAAGGTCTCCATCCGCTCCTGGTAGCCGGCGAGGATCACGACCAGGTCGTCGCGCTGGTTCTCCATCACCTGCAGCAGGATCTCGATGGCTTCCTGGCCGTAGTCGCGCTCGTTCTCCGGCCGGTAGAGGTAGTAGGCCTCGTCGATGAACAGCACTCCCCCCATGGCGCGCTTGAGCACCTCGCGGGTCTTCGGCGCGGTGTGACCGATGTACTGCCCGACGAGGTCGTCGCGCGTGACTGCCGTGAGGTGGCCCTTGCGCAGGTAACCCAGGCGATGCAGCAGCTGTGCCATGCGCAGCGCCACCGTGGTCTTGCCGGTGCCCGGATTGCCGGTGAAGCACATGTGCAGGGCGGGCGGGCCGGCGGTGAGCCCGACGCCGGCGCGCAGCTTGCCGACCAGCAGCAGCGCCGCGATGTCGCGGATGCGGCTCTTGACCGGCACGAGTCCGACGAGCTCGCGCTCGAGCTCATCGAGTACCGCGCCGGCCGGCGAATCCGGGAAGGCGGCCGCCAGGTCGTGCCGCGCCCCGGGAGGTGCCTCGCCCGCGGCGGCTGTGTCTGCCGCTGTGACCTCGACCGTACTCGTCATGCGCGCTCCTCTAGTAGCGCTCACCTTCGGGGCGATCGGTCGCGTAGGCGCGCGTCGTGTAGCGCAGGCTCCGGCCCGCCCCCTCCTGGCGCTCGAGCGCGAAGCCCGGCTCCCGCGGCGGGCGTCCCACGATGAAGGAAAGGCGCAGCGACTCGCGTCCGTGGCTGCTGTCGAAGGCGTTCAGCTTGATGTAGTGGCTGGGGAAGCTCTTGCGGCACTCGCGCAGCGCGCTCAGCACGCCGTCCGCGTCGGCGACATCGAACATCGGCGCGCCGAACATTTCCCAGTAGGTGTTGCGCGGGTGCGGATCGTCGGTGTACTCGACCGATACCGCCCAGCCGTGGTCGAGACAGTACTGGACCTGATCGCGGATCTGCGCGTCGCTGAGATCCGGCAGAAAGGAAAAGGCGCCTTGCGTGAGTCTCATCGGGTCTCTCCGGCAGCCGCGCCCGGCATCAGGCGGCCGCGGTCGTGGCGGGCACGAAATCCGGCGTGTCGGTGCTCGCGTAGTCGAAAGTCACTTCGCCCCACACGTCGAGCGCCGCCTTGAGGGGCGTACAGTGGCGCGCGGCGTTCGCCAGGATCGCCGGGCCTTCGTTCCAGATGTCGCGTCCCTCGTTGCGCGCCAGCACCATGGCTTCCAGCGCGACGCGGTTGGCGGTGGCGCCGGCGGCGATCCCCAGCGGGTGCCCGATGGTGCCGCCGCCGAACTGCAGCACGGTGTCCTCGCCGAGGTAGTGCAGCAGCTGGTGCATCTGCCCGGCGTGGATGCCACCCGAGGCCACCGGCATCACCCCGCGCAGCCCCGCCCAGTCCTGCTCGAAGAACAGGCCACGCTGCAGGTCGACGGGGTTGTGGCCCTCGCGCAGCACGTTGTAGAAGCCCTGCACCGAATTGGGGTCGCCCTCGAGCTTGCCGACCACGGTGCCGGCGTGCAGATGATCGACTCCCGCGAGCCGCATCCACTTCGAGATCACGCGGAAGGAGATGCCGTGGTTCTTCTGGCGCGTGTAGCTGCCGTGCCCGGCGCGATGCAGATGCAGGATCACGTCGTTGCGGCGCGCCCAGCGCGACATGGACTGGATCGCGGTATAGCCGATCACCAGGTCGATCATCACGATCACCGAGCCGAGCTCGCGGGCGAACTCGGCGCGCTCGTACATGTCTTCCATGGTGCCGGCGGTGACGTTCAGGTAGTGGCCCTTCACCTCGCCGCTGGCCGCCTGGGCGCGATTCACCGCCTCCATCGAGTACAGAAAGCGGTCGCGCCAGTGCATGAAGGGCTGCGAGTTGATGTTCTCGTCGTCCTTGGTGAAGTCGAGTCCGCCACGCAGCGCCTCGTAGACGACGCGCCCGTAGTTCTTGCCCGAGAGTCCGAGCTTCGGCTTCACGGTCGCCCCGAGCAGCGGGCGGCCGAACTTGTCGAGCCGCTCGCGCTCGACCACGATCCCGGTCGCCGGTCCCGCGAAGGTCTTGACGTAGGCTGCCGGGAAGCGCATGTCCTCGAGCCGCAGCGCCCTGAGCGGCTTGAAGCCGAACACGTTGCCGATGATCGAGGCGCTCAGGTTGGCGATCGACCCCGGCTCGAAGAGGTCGAGGTCGTAGGCGATGTAGGCGAAATACTGCCCCGGGGCTCCCGGCACCGGGTCCACCCGGTACGCCTTCGCGCGGTAGCGCTCGCAGGCCGTCAGCCGGTCGGTCCACACCACCGTCCAGGTGGCGGTCGAGGATTCCCCGGCCACGGCGGCCGCGGCTTCCTCCGGCTCGACGCCCTCCTGGGGCGTGACGCGGAAGAGGGCGAGGATGTCCGTGTCCCTCGGCCGGTAGTCGCTGTCCCAGTAGCCCATCTGGGCGTATTTGAGTACGCCCGCCCGGTAGCGCTCCTTGCCGCTCTTGGGCCGTAGCGCGGGACTCTCGGCGGATTTCATGCGTTGCACCCTCGGCCCGCGGCATCGAGCGGGCGATCGGAAGTGGATCGGGGGCGATGGTGAGGCTTGCATTTCATTAGGTCTAGTTAGATATTGTTGAAGGAGTCATTAGGGAAACTAATCTATGCGCGGGATCACGCTGCGGCAGCTGCGGATCTTCGCCACCGTGGCGCGGCAGCTGTCCTTCACGCGCGCGGCGCGTGAGCTGCATCTGACGCAATCGGCCGTGTCGCAGCAGGTGAAGCTGCTCGAGCAGGAGGCGGGACTGCCGCTCTTCGAGCAGATCGGGCGCCGGGTGCAGCTGGCTCCCGCGGGGACCGAGCTGCTGCGCTACGCCAGCCAGACCCTCGAGCTGGTGCGTGAGGCCGGCGAGTCGCTCGCGGCCATGCGCGGCCTGAAGCGCGGGGTGCTCAAGCTCGGCGCGGTCAGCACGGCCAAGTACTTCGCTCCCTCGCTGCTGTGTGCATTCACCCCCGGCTACCCGGAGGTCACGGTCAAATTCACCGTCGGCAACCGCTGGGAAATCGTCCAGCAGCTCGCCGCCAACGAAGTCGACCTCGTCATCATGGGGCGGCCGCCGCGCGAGCTGAAGACCGTGGCGGAGCCCTTCGCCAAGCATCCGCTGGTGATCATCGCCTCGCCCGGCCACCCGCTCGCCGCCCGCCGCCATCTGCGCCTGCAGCAGCTCGCGGGCGAGCCGTTCATCATTCGCGAGGAAGGCTCGGGCACGCGCGCCTCGACCGAACGGGTATTTCGCGAACGGCGGGTGCCGCTGCGTGTCTCGATGGAGATGAGCAGCAACGAGACCATCAAGCAGGCGGTAATGGCCGGCATGGGCCTGAGCTTCATCTCCTCGCACACCATCGCTCTCGAGGTGCAGGCCGGGCGGCTCGCCGTGCTGGACGTCGTGGGGCTGCCGCTGGTGCGCGACTGGTATGTCATCCATCTGCGCGACAAGCGTCTCGCGCCGATCGCGGCGGCGTTCCGGGCATTCCTGCTCGAGCGGGGTGCGGCGACGATCGCCAGGGCGCTGGGCGAGCTGCCGCTCGGCCGGCGCGCCTGACGTCGCTCAGAAATCCTCATCCCAGACGACGCCGTTGCGGCTGACCAGCGCTACCCGCGTCCTGTCCTGTGAGGTGAAGCGGAAGCCGGGCAGCAGTTGCGCCGTCGCCGCCTGCATCACTTCGAACGCAACTCCCGCCCCCCGGGTATTCCACAGTTCAGTGGTGTCAATGGTCTCGCGCACGAAACTCTTCAACGGACACACGGCGAACACATTGATGAGCCGGTTACGGCGCACCAGCGCGGCGGTCAGCGGCGCGGGACCGGGCGCGGCACTGCGCGGCGCCGACGCGGGCGGCAATGCATTGCGCAGCGCTGCCAGTTCGTTATAGAGATACAGCAGCTTGAAGCCTCCGCGTTCAAGAGCCGCCTGGCGAACGTCCATCACCCGGAACAGCCGGGCGATGATGGACGTCCGGTTCGGCTTTGCCTCGAAATCGGAGTTCAGCGGCAGGATGAAAATGAGGTCGCAATCCAGGGTTGCCGGAAACTGGATGGGCAGGTTATCGATGACGCCGCCGTCCTCGTAGAAGTTGTTGTTACGCGCGGTATACGGAAAGAGCGGCGGCAGGTCCATCGAGGCGAATACGCCGGCCTTGACACCGGCCATGAAGGTCGCCGGATCGCGTGCGTCGAGCGTCTCGTACGCGACTTTGGGAATTGGTGGTGGATTGGGATCGTTGGTCGCACACATCAGCTGCGCCGACCGGACATCCGAACGGGTCATGTAAAAGTGCACGCCGCTCTTCAGCAACTGGTCCCGGGTATCGTCGCGATCAAAGAGATGATCGAAGACACGCTGCCAGGGTGCCGAAGAAAGGAACGCGTTCCGCAGCCAGGGGAAGTACCAGGACGGCGCGGCCAGCGACTTCGCATTCACCGCCCGCCACCATTGCTCATGGACGCTCTGATTCCGCCAGTCCGCCGCCGGCTTTATCAGACTGGCCAGCCAGAACAGCGCATTCCACGAGCCGATCGAGGTGCTGCTCAATACCTTCACCTTGCCGAGTGCGTTGTGCTCGGCAAGGAACCGATAGATAGCCTTCATCGCACCGGCCTGATAGGCGCCTTTAGCTCCACCACCCGCGAGCACGATCCCGATCCGCTCGACCCTGTCGAATGGCTCGCTGGCCTGCCCGGTCTGCGCCGGGACCTGCGGCGGCCCGGCTGCGTAGTGGAGTGGTTTCGCCCCGGCGCGGAAAGCGAGCCAGTTCAGCAGTGCCGCCAGGTTGTAGGCAAACAGGAAACCGACGATGAACAGCGCGATGACGGCCAGGGCACTGAAAAACGCCGCGAGATTCGCCGCGAGTGCGCCGCCGAAAACGGGAATCTTCGCCACGGTCGAGCCGACCACGAGCGCGGCGAGCGGCGTCGCAACGCGATCGTTCAGATACCCGAAGCCCCCGAAAACCCAGACCAACGACATGAGGGCGAACGGCACCGAAAACATGACCGGCAGGCGTACGAATATCCAGGCAAACGGCGCGAGGAATTCCGGGGTACGTCTCATGTGCGGGAAGGCGCCGTTGTCTTCCTGAAATACGGCTCCGGGCAGAGCATAGACCCGGCCGCCGTCACGATCCAGGGAGGCGATGCGGTTTCACCCCGCGGGCCATTACAATTCCCCCGGCTGCAAGGAGCTGGACATCATGAACAAGCACTTCCTCAGCAGACGGCAATTCAACGCACGCTGCGCGGCGTTCGGCTTGTCCCTGCCCGCCGTGAGTGCACTGCTCGGGGTGCAGGCAAGTGCACGGGCTCTGGCCGCCGCGGACGCGGCACCCAAATCCGCGGCGCGTACCGTGAAGCTTCCGGATGGCACCACCGTTGCGGCGCTCGGTCAGGGCTGCTGGCATCTCGGACAGGGGAGGCATCCGCTGCCTGTCGAGGAAGAGGCGCTGCGCACCGGCATTTCCCTCGGCATGACGTTGATCGATACGTCAGGAAATTACGGCCACGGCCGCTCCGAGGAATTCATCAGTCACGTGATTGCCGGTCAGCGCGACCGTATATTCCTGGTCTCCAAGGTGGAGGGCAATGAAGTGTCCGGAGATGGCATCGCGCGTGCGTGCGCGGCGAGTCTCGCGCGTCTCGGCACCGACCATCTCGATCTCTACCTGCTGCATTGGCCGGTTTCCAGCAGGCAATTCGCCGGCGTCGTAGCCGGATTCGAACAACTACGCGCGGCGGGAAAGATTCGCGCCTGGGGCGTATCCAACTTCGACGCTGAGCAGATGGAAGATCTATTCCGTGTCCCGGACGGTCATCGCTGCGCAACCAACCAGGTCGCCTACAGTCTCAACAACCGTCGCATCGAGCGTGACCTTCTGCCATGGTGCCAGCAGCACAATGTGCCGGTGATGGCCTACTCGCCGCTCGGGGGCGACAATCACCTCCTGGTCGGTGACCGCACGCTGGCGCAGATCGGCGCCACGCATGAATGCTCGGCCGCCGCGGTCGCGCTGGCCTGGGTCATTCGCGGCGGCAACGTCATCGCCATTCCCGAATCCGGCTCCCCGGCGCATGTCAGGGAAAACGCCGTCGCGCTCTCGATGGCACTCGCCCCGCAGGACCTGCGGACATTGGACGCAGCGTATCCGGGACCGTTTGGCGCCGGGTAGTACGAGTCGCCTGCCGGGCGGGAACCGGGCGCTACGGCGCGGGTTTCAACGCCGCTTTCGCCAGCGCGTCGAGTTGCAGGACTGCGGCGCGTGTGACGCCGAAGATCTGCCGACGGCGCCGCCCGAGGGCGACCCAGGCCTCGAGCGTTGCTATGCCCTCGGCGCGGAGGCGCTCCAGCAGCGGGACCGGCAGATCGGCTGGCAATGCGTGTGACATGCGGCCAGTCTTCGCAGCCCGGCTCATTTGCCAAGTGCAATTTAACATTAATGTCCCAATGCCTTCCCGTTCAGTGACGAGGTTCGCGCAGCAGCGCCGGCTGCAACCGTTCGGGGAGCGTCCAGCGCGGGTGTATGAGCCGAGGCATCGGCGCTCGGCGTGCCGCTCGGGCGGCTCCTTCAGGTGGACAACCCGGCGTTCCGCCGCTTTACTCATCAACCGGGCTCGCATCCGGGTTCAAGCTGCTCACCTGACGGCCAGGCTGTGAAATCGCTCGGATCAAGAGCGAGCGGTGCCCGCCTGGAGCGCATGCGAGCATCGCCGCGCTGGGCGGGCGAGGGCTTCAGGAATCTGCGCTCGAGGTCGGCGGCTGGAATGCGGCCTGGGGCGATATGCATCTGGGGCCGGACAACGCCCTCAAGTCGGCCGAACTTCTGGGCGGCGGCAGCTTTCTGCCGGTGCACTGGGGGACCTTCAGTCTGGCGATGCACGCGTGGGACCAGCCGCCCGAACGGCTGCTCGAGCTGGCTCCGCGGAGTGCCGCGCGCATCATGATGCCGAGACTCGGAGAGGCCGTGGAGCCCGCGCACGCCTCCGGGCGAATCGATCCCTGGTGGCGAAGCGTGGACAGCGCGGAACAGCCACTCAGCCCGAGCGCGGGCACGCTCCCGGCGACCGTGCCCTGGCCGATCGATTAGCTGGGTCAGGGACGAGAGAGCTTCCCCCGCGTCGTCGACCCGCAACCAGCACGGGCTGATCGCATCGTGAGCACGGTGACCGATTACTTCTTCAGCAGCGGCGACGGTCTGGAGCTCTATTGCGCGGTGTATCCCGCACGGCAACCGCCAGGACTGCCGGTGCTGTGTTTACCGGGCGTGACGCGCAACAGCAAGGACTTCGCCGAGCTCGCGGGGCGCATCTGCGAGCATCACGAGGTGCTGGCGGCGGATCTGCGCGGGCGCGGGCGCTCTGCGTGGGACCCGCAAGCCTCGCACTATCAGATCGGTACCTACATTCAGGACGTGCTGACACTGCTCGCATCGCGCGGCATCCGTCGCGTCGTGGTGATCGGCACGTCGCTCGGCGCACTGCTGGGCATGACGCTCGCCGCCATGCGCCCGGATCTCATTGCCGGCGTCGTGCTCAACGATGCGGGTCCGCAGATCGACCCCGCGGGCGTGCGTCGCATCGCCGGCTACATCGGCAAGCTGCCCCCGGTCGGCAACTGGGCGGAGGCTGCTGCCCAGGCGAAGAGCGTCTACGGCCTGGCGCTGCCCGGCCTGAGTGATCGGGACTGGCTCGAATTCGCCCGGCGCAGCTACCGTGAGAACGCCGCCGGCGTGCCGGTCCCGGACGTCGATCCCGGGATCGCCGAGGCTTTCAGGCATCCGACCAGTGCGGTGGCGGACATGTGGCCGCTCTTCAGGCAACTCGGTCCCGTGCCGCTGCTGGTGATCCGCGGCGCGCTCTCCGATCTGCTCAGCGCCGCCACCGTCGAGCGCATGACACGCGAGAAAGCCACCGTGCAGACCGTGACCGTCGCCAATCGCGGCCATGCGCCGCTGCTGAATGAGCCCGAGTGCGTCGCGGCGATCGACGCGTTTCTGGCGCGGGTCGGTTGCGATCCGCGTTAAGTCTCGAGCGGGGGGCGGGCGGCGCCTAGGTACTTTCCGCAGTGCCCGCCGGCCTGTGACGCGCACCGCGGCCCGATAGCCGGCAGAAGGGTTGCAATAGCTCAAATCACTATGGATGGGGGAGGTTCCTTCCCGTGGATACGTCTCGATTGCGCAAACTCCAGCAGGAGCCCTCGCACGTTCAGCGGTTGCTCGAGGCCCTCGTCACCCACAGCGACCTCGTGCCGGCCGGCGCTTACCAGATTCGCGACCCCGCTTCGGTGCCGAAGGAGTTGCGGAATATCGCCACGCAGGCGACGAAGCAGGGACGGGTGTGGGCTTGCTGGGCATACACCTTCCGTACCTGGATGATCACGGGCGAGATGCCGCTCTCGGCCTCCCGCGAGCGGGGCACACCGGTCCTTCAGGTGGACGTCCACACCGACGAGGGCTGGAAAGACTCCGGCTTCTGGATGCCCGGCCGCGACGGTGGATGGACGCGATGTAACGACTGAGCCAACCCCCAGGGGTGCCGGCCGTTCGTCGTTCGCCGCTTTATCTACGAAAGCCCCGCCCCCCGCGCGTGCAGCGCCATGAGAATGAGCGCCCATCCGCCGAACAGCAGGTTGATTCCCACGATGAGGCCGAGTGCCCAGAGCGCGGTGCCTGGCAGACCGGCGAGGATCAGGACTCCGAGGCCCACATCGAGGATACCGCTCGCGAGCATCCAGCCCCAGCGCCCCGAGAGAGCGTCGCGGTGCTCGAGCGCATACATGATCGTCACGATGCCCTCGACCCAGAGGAACGCAATCAGCACGGCGGTGAGCGACAGGGTCCCCTGCAGCGGCCAGCCGAGGAGCAGCAGCCCCGCCACGATCCCCACCACGGCCGAGAGCAGCGACCACGCGAACCCCGGGACCTGACGCCCGCGGAGCGTCGTGAGGAGTCCCGCGACCCCGCTCACGAGCAGGATCCAGCCGAAGAACACGGTCGCCGCCACCGAGGCGACGGCGGGCGCCATGACCGCGAGAAGCCCGAGAATGACGAGCGCGATGCCCTCGGCGAGAAACAGCACCCGGTGACGGCGGACGGCGCCCGCGAGCTCGCTCGCCACGCGCGTTGCATCGGATGGAGCTGACATGGCCGTGGGTTCCTTGCTGGTCGGAGGCGCGGGCGGGGCGGCGGATTATACGCCTCGCTACCGGGGCGCGATTTCGAACCGGTCGGGCTCGCTCCACGGGTTGCCCGTCCGATCGGCGGCATCGAAGCGCACCATCGTACCGGTCAGGCGCTCGTGCTCCAGCGTGAAGCGCAGGAAGTGGAAGTTCACCGAAGTCTCCAGCTTCGACAGCTCACCCGCCAGGCGAAATACCGGCAGCGGCTTCGCGCCGCCGCCGCCGCTCACGAGGTAGGTGACGCCGTCGCGGCTGAAGCGCTCGTAGTTGTGCACGTGGCTGCCCACCACGATCACCTGCGCGTGGAGCGTCGGGGCTTCGGCCGAGAGATACTGCTGCACCTGCGCCTCGTCCTTCCCGCGGGGCAGGACCGGGTCGCGTACCGGAGGGTAGTGGAGCACGATGAGGATGAAGCGCACACGCGGGTCGGCGCTCGTGATCTCGCGCTCGAGCCAACGGCGCTGCTCGCTCCCGGGCTTGAGCGGCGAATCGGAATCGAGCACGAGCGCCAGGATCTCCGGTCCGATGGCCACCGAGTACCAGCGGAAGGGCCGCAGCTCGAGCTCGGCGAACGCCCGCCACCAGTTTTCGAGGCAAGGGCTCGCAGCACCCGCCGGGTTGCAGCCGTTGAATTCGTGGTTGCCGAGCGCCGGAAACACCGGGATCCTGCGCCGGGTCCACTCCAGCGTCTCGCTGCGGTAGACCGAGTAGTCGTCCATATCCGTGCCTTCGTAAATGAGGTCGCCCCCGATCAGGATCGCCGCGGGATGCTCGTCCGCGATCTTCCCGACGAGCGCGCGGCGGGCGCGGGCGTTGGCGACCTGCTCGCGCGCGGTGAAGCGCGTGTCGCCGTAAACCACGAAGGTGAGCGGTCCCGGCGCGGCCGGCGGAGCGATCTCAAATCGCGGCGGCTCGTCCCCGGGCCCCGCGCGCAGGCCGACCGGCGCGGACAGGCAGAGCGCCGCCAGCATGGCTCGCGCCCACTGCCCTGTGCCTCGCTTCACGCGGCCGCGGTCCGCTCAGTCCTGAATCTCGGCCTCGACCAGCTTTGCGAGCAGCGTCAGCGACTCCTGCCAGCCGAGGTAGCACTGCTCGACCGGGATCACCTCGGGTATCCCCTCCTGCACGACCTTGAGCTCGGTGCCGACCGCGACTTTCCGCAGGGTGACCGTCGTCTCCATCTCCCCCTTGAGGTTCGGATCCTCGAATGTATCCGTGTGACGGATGCGCTCGTTCGGGATGAGCTCCCGGTACTTGCCGCCGAAGGTGTGGCGGCTGCCGGTGGAGAAGTTCGTGAACGACATGCGGTAGGTGCCGCCGACCCTGGCATCCATCTCGTGGACCTTCCCGGTGAATCCGTGGGGAGGGAGCCACTTGACCGTGGCGTCCGCGTCGAGGAACGCCCGGTAGATTCTCTCGGCTGGAGCGCGGAGCACGCGGTGAAGTCGCACGGTACTGGTCGGCATGATTGCTCTCCTCCTTATATAAGGCCGGTTCGCGGTGCGCTCAGCCGGCAGTCGGGACCGGACCCGAGCCCCCATAGCCGCTGTGCCTGGGCAAGGAGTCCGCCGTCTGGAACCAGGAGATCCTGCTCTCCTCGAAGATGTGTTTGCGCGGCGGGAAGGCCCCGGGCGCGTCGAAGGAGGCGGTGTTCACGCTGACCTCGCCGGGGAAGTCCGCGCTGACGAACACGAGGTAGCTACCGCATCGCGGGCAGAAGCTGCGCGTGCCGCGTGCCGACGATGCATAGATGCGGGGCGGTTCGGCAATCCAGCGGAAACCCGCGGCAGGAAAGCTGGCCCAGGCCACCACCGGGGCGCCGGAATTGCGCTGGCACATGCGACAGTGGCAGTAGCCGCTGTCGAGCGCGGATGAGGTGACCCGGAAGCGCACCTGCCCGCAGAGACACCCGCCCTCATGGCCTGTCATGCGCTCATCCTCCGTCGCGGGTAGCGGACTCGGCGACTGCCCTGCACCCGGCGAAGAACTGCCGGCTGCGACGTCAATGCTCCGAGTGCCCGCTGCGGCGCTCCTGGAAGCGGCGCGCCTTCATGCGGTTCCCGCACACCTTCATGTTGCACCAACGGCGGCTGTGATTCCTGCTCGTATCGAGGAACAGCCAGCGGCAGGTCGGCACGTCGCAGGCGCGCACCCGCTCGAGGCCCTGCGAGGTGAGGAGTTCCTCGGCCGCGCGCGCCACCATCCACACCGGCAGCTCGGCCTCATCCTCGGCACGGCCCCACTGCCATTCGAGCGCGGCCGGTCCGCCCGTGCGCCGCCAGCGCAGCTCGCGGTGCCGCTGCGCGTCCTGAAAGCAGCGCTCGAGGGTGGCGAGGGCGCCCGCCGGGGGCGCGCGGCCGTCGATCCGTCCGTAGAGCGTCGCCGCCAGCGCCTCGCGCAGCTCCCGGGCCGAGCGCACCGCGCGCGTACCCGCACCTGCATCGACCGAGCGCTCGAGGCGGCGCGCACCGGCGCGGTCGAGAAGGCCCGTCTGCTCGGCAAACCGCAACAGCTCCCCGTAGCGCTCGAGCCGATCCGCGGGGCCCTCGCCGCCGAAGCGATGGTCGAGCGAGTTGACGAGATCGAGCGCCACGTGCCCCCCGGACAGATCGAACGGAGGCAGCACGGCCGGCGGGGTCGGGAATGGGGTCATAACCTCTGAATATCATTTTACAGGTTACAAACGCCGTGTCCAGGAGTAGCATAACCTGCTATGAACGTTTCACAGGTTATGCCCGCCGGGATGCCCGCGGCGCTGCGCCGCCTCGACATCCGGGTGCTCGCCGCCTTCGCGGCGATCTATTTCCTCTGGGGCGCGACCTTCCTCGCGATCCGCATCGCAGTGCTCGAGGTGCCGCCCTTCTTCGCCAGCGGACTGCGCTTCGTGGTCGCGGGCGCCGCGCTCTACTCCTTCATGCGGCTGCGGGGACAGCCCGCCCCGACCCCGATCGAGTGGCGCAGCATCGTGCTCATCGCGCTCTGCATGTTCGTCGTCACCTACGCCGCGCTCTTCTGGGCAGAGCAGTACGTGCCTTCGGGAGTCACCTCGGTGCTCGAGGCGGCGCTGCCCGTCATCACGGTGACGCTGGAGGTGTTCGTGTTCCGCCAGCAGCCCTTTTGCTGGCGCACGGCGTTCGCGGTGACTCTCGGCTTCGCCGGAGTGGCGTGGCTGCTCCTCGGCACCGGCGCCGGGACCTTCCCGGCGCTGCCGTGCGTCGCGATCCTGGCCGGTGCCACCGCCTGGTCGCTCGGCGCGGTGCTCACCCGTTCGCTGACGCGCCCGCGCTCGCTGCCGCTCGCTGCCGGCGCGCAGATGCTGGTGGGCGGCGTGCTGCTGCTCGCCCTCTCCGAGACGACCGGCGAGCTCGCTTCCCTGCCGCACGTTTCACTGCGCGCCGGGGCCGCGCTCGCCTACCTCGTCGTCGCGGGATCGCTCGCCGGCTTCACGGCGTACGTGTGGCTCCTCGGGCGCATGCCCGCGAGCCGCGTTGCGAGCCACGCCTACGTGAATCCGCTCGTGGCGGTGACACTCGGGTACT
>DASSQU010000172.1:0-10347 GCA_035702325.1 Steroidobacteraceae bacterium | reverse complement strand
CAGCACCGTGCCTTCCGGGCCGGGCCGCTCGACTGTCCTGAACACCGCCTTCTTGAGTCCCTCGAGCTCCGACAGTATGTCGGGCATCGCCGTGGTCGGCAGGGCCAGGTTGTTGGCGCCGGTCTGCGTCGCCGGATCGCGGTAGAAGGTCATTAGGAACTGGTACAGGTAGTCCGTGCTGCGCGCGGCGCGCATCAGCGACAGGTCGGGCGGCACCTTGCCGAACCAGTTCTCCGCATCGGCCGCCGGCATGGCGGTGAGGATGTAGTCGGGGGCCTTGTCCCCCGGCGGCAGCAGCTCGCCGGAGAGCAGCGGCAGCGGGATCTTCAGGTCCGCGGCGAGCCGCGACCAGCGCTCGTACTTCAGCGAATGGCACCCCAGACAATAGCTGGTGAAATTGCGTGCGCCCCGCTGCACCGAGGCGAGGTCCGCGACCGTGGTACCGGCGCGCCAGCTCTCCCAGTCGGCGCCGAAGCGCCCGGCGGCCACCTCCGCCGCGCGGCCGGCGAGCGGCGCGCACAACGCCGCGAGCAGTGCCGCCGCCGGCAGCGCCCACCCGCGCGCCGCGGGGTGCCGCGTCTCAGTGCGCATGGTAGACCACTCTATCAGGCACCGGCTTCACGCGATCGATGCGCGTGTAGAACGGCATCAGCCAGAAGTAGGCGAAGTACAGCGCCGCGAAGATGCGTGCCAGCACCACGTACCTTCCCTGCGCGGGCTGCATCCCGAGGTAGCCGAGCGCGATGAACGAGACCGCGAACACCGCGAGCGCGCTGCGCGATATCCAGCCGCGGTAGCGCATCGACTTCACCGGCGAGCGATCCAGCCACGGCATGAACAGGAACGACAGCACCGCAATCAGCAGCAGCAGCGCCCCGAGTCGCTGGTCGGGCACCGCGCGCAGGATCGCGTAATAGGGCGTGAAGTACCACACCGGTGTGATGTCCGCCGGGGTCGACAGCCGGTTCGCGGGCTCGAAGTTCGGCGTCTCGAGGAACAGTCCGCCCAGGGTCGGCGCGAAGAACACCACCAAGGCGAGCAGCACCAGCAGCACGCTCACCCCGACCATGTCCTTGACGCTGTAATAGGGGTGGAAGGGAATGCCGTCGAGCGGCCGGCCGTCGGCGCCGAGTTTCTCCTTGATCTCGATGCCGTCCGGGTTGTTGGAGCCCGTGCGGTGCAGCGCCACCAGGTGCAGCGCCACCAGCAGCAGCAGCGCGAGCGGCAGCGCCGCGACGTGCAGCGAGAAGAAGCGGTTGAGGGTCGCATCGGCGATGCCGTAGTCGCCACGGATCCACAGCACCAGGGCCGGGCCGATGACGGGGACGGTGCCGAACAGGTTGACGATCACCTGCGCTCCCCAGAACGACATGTTGCCCCACGGCAGCACATAGCCCATGAAGGCCTCGGCCATGAGTGCGAAGTACACCAGCATGCCGATCAGCCACAGCAGCTCCCGCGGCGCGCGGTACGAGCCGTACAGGAACGCCCGGAACATGTGCAGGTACACCACGATGAAGAAGAAGGAACCGCCGGTGGAGTGCAGGTAGCGGATCAGCCAGCCCCAGTTCACCTCGCGCATGATGTACTGCACCGAGTCGAAGGCGGTGGCCTCGCCCGGCTTGTAGAACATGGTGAGGAAGATGCCGGTCAGCAGCTGCAGCACCAGCATCAGCAGCGCCAGCGAGCCGAAGAAGTACCAGAAGTTGAAATTCTTCGGCGCGTAATACTCGGTGAGCTCGTGGCGCCAGAATTCCTGGATGGGCAGGCGTGCATTGAGCCACGCCCATAGTCCCTTCATCGCCCCCCCGGTGCTCTTCGGCAGCGGGGCGGGCGCGCCGCTCGCGGTCTTCACGGTCACGCGGCGGCTCCTTTCTCATCCGCACCGATCACCAGCAGGTGCTCCTTCGGGTACCAGTACGGCGGCACCACCAGGTTGATCGAAGCCGGGGAGCCGTCGAACACCCGGCCGGCGAGATCGAAGCGCGACCCGTGGCACGGACACCAGAACCCTCCGGGCCAGGACGGAGAAAGTTCGCCGGCGTCGAAGCGCTGCTTCGGCAGGCATCCGAGGTGGGTGCAGACCGCGACCAGCACCAGGAACTCAGGAGTGCGCGAGCGCAGCTCGTTTGTGGCGTACGGGGGCTGGATGGAGTCCCTGGAGCCCGGATCCTTCAGCTCCGCGTCGTGACCGGAGATGCGCTTCACCATGTCGGGCGTGCGGCGCACCACGAAGATCGGCTGCCGCCGCCACACCGGTATGGCCGCCTGCCCGGGCTCGAGCTTGCTCAGATCGAACTCGACCGGCGCCCCTTCGGCCCGGGCGCGCTCGGAGGGGCTCCACGACTCGATGAAGGGTATGGCCGCGAACACCGTGCCGACCGCCCCGGTAGCGATCGTCGCCCTGGTGAGGAACTTGCGTCGGCTCAGGTCGACTTCATCGCCGGCCACGACTGCGTGCTCCGCCATCTCACCCATCTCCCGCGTTGCCTGACCGCCCGCCGCAGCATCGTTCGCGCACCGCTGCCGCGCGGACTTTGAGGCCTCAAGCAGTTTCGTACCTTGCGGGGGGCGGCGCATTATACACAAACGAATACCCCCTTCCGGACGCGCCACGGCCGGCGCGCACGCGAGGGACTCCCGGAGTGCAGTTGATGCTCGAGCGCCTGGGTCGCGGACTCACCTTCGTGGCCGGATCGGTCGTCGGGGGACTCGCCCTCGCCTTCGTGATCGTTGCGGTGCGCCCGGATCTGATCCGCCGCGCGCCGGCGCCCGTTGCGGCGCCCGTTGCGGCGCCCGCCCCGGCGCCGCTCGCGGCGCCGCCGCCGGAAGCGCCGCGCACGGAAGCCGCGCCGGTGCGCGTGACCTACGCATCCGCGGTGCAACGCGCCGCGCCCGCAGTGGTCAACGTCTACACCAAGCGCGTCGTTACCGAGCGGCTCGCTCCCTCGCTCGGGGAGCTGTTCGGCGAGCTGCTGCCGCGCTACCGGCAGCGCATCGAGCGCACCCTCGGTTCCGGCGTCATCGTCGATGAGGACGGCCACATCGTCACCAACCACCACGTGATTGCCGACGCCGAAGCGATCCTCGTGCAGCTCGCCGACGGGCGCGTCGCGCCTGCACGCCTCGTCGGCAGCGATCCGGACACCGATCTCGCGGTGCTGAAGATCGACCTCAAGTCACTGCCGGTGGCGCCGCTCGGGCGCTCCGACCAGCTGCGGGTGGGCGACGTCGTACTCGCGATCGGCAACCCGCTCGGGCTGTCGCAGACGGTGACGCACGGGATCGTGAGCGCCGTGAGCCGCGCACAGCTCGGTATTGCGCCGCTCGAGGACTTCATCCAGACCGATGCGCCGATCAACCGCGGCAATTCCGGCGGCGCGCTCGTCGATACCAGCGGCGACGTGGTGGGCATCAATACCGCAATGGTGGCCAAGAGCCTGGGCGTCGAGGGCATCGGCTTTGCGATTCCCGTCAACATGGTGCGCGGCGTGCTCGCCGACATCATCGCGCACGGGCGCGTGATCCGCGGGTGGCTCGGCATCGTTCCCGAGGATCTCTCCGAGGAGCAGGCAGCGCAGCTCGGACTCGCGCAGGGCGGCGTCGTGGTCGCCAACTTCTACCTGGGCAGTCCGGCGCAGCAGGCGGGTCTGCAGCCGGGCGACGTGCTGCTCGCCGTCGACGGCGTCCCGCCGCGCAGCGCGCTCGACCTGCTCGGCCGCATCGCGTTGCACAAGCCGGGCACCACGCTGACACTGCGCGACCTGCGCGGACGGCGCATCTTCGAAGTCAAGGCGCGGGTCGGCGAGCGCCCGCGCAGCGGCTGAGCGCCGCCATGCCGATGCTCACGACGCGTGTCTTTGCCTCGCGCAGCGCCCTCGAGTCGGCCCTTGCGGAGCGCCTGGCGCGCGCGGCGGCGCAGCCCCCCGGTCCCGGCGGCGCCGCGCCTGCGATCATGCTCTCGGGCGGTACGACACCGCTGCCGGCCTATCAGGCGCTCGGAGCGCGGGCGCCGCTCGAGCACAGCGCGCGGCTCAGGATCCTCTTCTCGGATGAGCGCTACGTGCCGCGCGACTCGCCGGCTAGCAACTACCATCGCTCGCAGCCGCTGCTCGCGGCGCTCGCTCTTCCCGCCGACTCGGTGCTCGGCGTGCGCACCGAGCTCACTCTCGAGGAGGCGGCGCTCGACTACGAGCGGCGGCTCACCGCACTGCTCGACTCGGGTGCGCGCATCGCGCCCGGATTGCTCGGACTCGGCGCCGACGGCCATACCGCCTCGCTCTTCAGCGCGGCCGATCTCGAGCGCGGGCGCGGACGGCTGGCGATTGCCGTGCACCGTCCCGACGGCCTCGCCGCGGTGAGCGTCACGCCCGGGTTCCTGGCACGGGTGGCCGAGCCCGTGTTCGTGGTGGCCGGCAGCGACAAGCAGGAAGTGGTGCGAGCGCTGCGGGCGCAATCCCCCGAGCTCACCGCCTGGCGGGCCGTCGCCGAGTGCCCGGGCGTCGAGCTGTGGCTCGACCAGGCCGCCTTTGAGCCGCCCGGGAGCTGAATCCGTGGCGGAGCCCGACACCCCGGCGCCGCTGCTGCGCGAGGCCGCGCGGCTCGAGCAACTCGGCCGTCTGGCCGAGGCGGCCGCAACGTACGAGCGCGTGCTGGCGCGCTGGCCCGAGCTTCCCGACTGCTGGTACAACCTCGGGCTGCTGCAGCGCAGGCTCCGGCGCTTCGACGCGGCGCTCGCCTCCTACGGCCAGGCGCTCGGACGCGGGGTGCGCGACCCCGAGGAGGTCCACCTCAACCGCGGCGTGATCTTCGCCGACTGGCTGCACCAGCCCGAGCTTGCCGAACGCGAGCTGCGTGCGGCGCTCAGGGCGAATCCCGGCTACCTGCCGGCGCTGCGCAACCTGGCAAATCTGCACGAGGATCTCGGCCGCCGCGCCGAGGCGCTGGCCGCTTACGCGCGCATCCTCGAGCTCGATCCCGGCTCGCGCGAGAGCCTGGCGCGCTACGCCGCGCTCGTACGGGTCGAGAGCAGGAATGATCCACTCATCGGGCGGCTGCGCCGCGCGCTCGCCGACCCGCTGGCCGGCGCGGCCGAGCGTGCCAGCCTCGGCTTTGCGCTCGCCCGCGCGCTCGATTCCTGCGGCGAGTACGCGGCGGCCTTCGCCGCCTGTGAGGAAGCGAAGCACGACAGCCGCGCGAGCGCCCCGGACGCCGCGCCCTACGACCGCCGCGCGCAGGAGCGCTGCGTCGACGAGCTGATCCGCGCCTTCCCGCAGCCCCGCAGGCCTGCAGGGGCGGCCGCGCGGCCGGCGGCTCCGCGCCCGATCTTCATCTGCGGCATGTTCCGCTCCGGCTCGACCCTCACCGAGCAGCTCCTCGCCCGTCACCCGCGGGTCGCAGCGGCCGGTGAGCTCGACCTGTTGCCGCACCTGGTGCAGGCGCAGCTCACGCCGTTTCCCGCCTCCCTGGCTGCGCTCTCCGCAGCGCGGCTCGGCGCGCTCGCCGCGGAATACCTCGCCGGCCTCGCCCGGCTCTTTCCTGGCGCTGCACGGGTCACCGACAAGCGCCCCGACAATTTCCTCTACATCGGGCTCATCAAGAGCCTGTTTCCCGATGCGAAGATCGTGCACACGATGCGCGATCCGCTCGACAACTGCCTCTCCATCTTCTTCCTGCACCTCGACCCGCGCGTGAGCTACGCACTCGACCTGCTCGACACCGGACACTATTTCAGGGAGTACCGGCGGCTCATGGCGCACTGGAAGGCGCTCTATGGTGATGAGGTGCTCGACTTCAACTACGATAGTCTCGTGTCGGACCCGCGCCCGGCGGTCGAGAGGCTGCTCGATTATTGCGAGCTCGACTGGAACGAGGCGTGCCTCGCCCCAAGGCCCTCCGGCGGCGCCGTGAAGACCGCGAGCGTGTGGCAGGTGCGCGAGCCGCTCTACCGCCGCTCCTCGGGCCGCTCGCGGCACTACCGCGAGCAGCTCGCCCCGCTCGAGCGCTTCCTCGCGCAGCCATGAATGCGCCGGCGGCTACCCTGGTGCCGATCTTCGCCACCCCGTTCGCGGCCGTGCCGCTCGCGGGCGCGGGGAGTCTGAACCCGGCGCTCGCGGCGGCGCTCGCCGCGCGCGCCACGGCGGACCGGCGCGAGCCCGCCGCCCCCTCCGACCCGCTGTGCTATCGAAGCCGCGAGGACCTCTTCGACGAGGAGGACGAGACCGTCGCGGCGCTTCGCCGCGAGATGCTGGCAGGCCTGTGCGGCGCGGTGGTGGCGACCACCTCTTATACGGCCGCAGAGTTCGACCGCCTGGGGATCCAGGCTCGCGCCCGATTTGTCATCGTGCGCCCCGACGGCTGCCTGCCGGCGACCACCGAATCGCTCGCGTCCTGGTGTGCCATCTACTGTGTTGCCGCGCCCCCTGCCGTGTCCGGAAGAGCCGACAGCGGCGTGCTGCGTCTCTACCAGACGCGCTTCGGCACCATGTTCATGGATGCATCCAACTGGAACCTGCGGGCTCCCTTCGCCGCCAGTCACCTCATCTGGCACCCGGTCGCGGGGCACATGGTGGCATTCCCCGCCTCCCTGCCGTACGAGATCGCACTGAACCGCACCGATCGGGACCTGCTCCTCGTGGTCGTGCGAGCCCGCTTCGCCAATCCGGGCCAGCAGGCCATGCCGCCGTGGTAAAGGCCCCTGTGACGATCAGCCCGGGCTTCGCCGTGCCCTTTGCCGAGGCGCGCCTCGAGCCCTGCGAGCGCCTCAATCGCGAGCTCGAGGCCCTGTTCCTCGCTCGTGAGACCGACGAATACCGCAACCCCACCCCGAGCCATGTGCCCCAGGCGGAGATGTTCGAGAGCCGCTTCAACCTCTTTCTCTGGCCCGAGAGCTGCGTGCAGGAGCTGCGGTCCTTCATGCTCGAGTGCATCGCCCGGACCGCGCTGGAGGCATCAGGCATCGCCCCGGCGGACTTCGCCCGCCTCAAGATGCACAACCACACCTGGTTCCATGTCACCCGCTACGCCGGTTCCTTCGTCGCCCACAATCACCCGCTTGCCTCCTGGTCGGCCGTGTACTGCGTGCGTGCCGGGGAGCGGGTCGCCGATCACCCGCGCAGCGGCGTGCTGCGCTTCCTCGACACCCGTCCCGGCGCCGGCGCCTACCTCGACCCCGCGAACCGCACCCTGCGGGAGCCCTATGCACTCAAACCCCGGGAAGCCCTGCTCGAGGCGGGCCAGCTGATCGCATTCCCGTCGTACGTCTTCCACGAGGTGAGCCCGTTTTACGGCCGGGACACGCGCATCACGGTGGCCACGAACTGCTGGTTCACCTAGCAGGGCCGCTGGAAGCTCGCCCAATCTCTTCAAAAACAGTCGTTGCAGATTAGCAACAGAAGAACTTTTTAAGGTTGCCGCTGCGGAAAATCCCTGCCGGCAGCCGACCTCCAAGCGCGGCTGCTTGGCAACAAGGGAGCACCGTGCTCTAATGCGCGGCGATTCCCGGAGGGTCGGCCTGCGCGCACGCAGCCGTTGTGACCGCGGGATACCGGGCTTATCAGATTGATTTCGAGTCTCAGTCAGCATTTCAGTTAGGGGAGAACACATGGCGAACAGTCGCAGCTTGCAACAGGCTGTACGTTTCGCGCTCGCGACGGTCACGGCAGCCGCCGGCGTCTCGACGCTGCACGCTCAGACAGCCCCCGCCCAGGCCCAGGAAACAGCCGCCGCGCCCCTCGAAGAAGTGGTGGTCACGGGATCGCGCCTGCGGACGCCGAACGAGACGGCGATCAGCCCGATCTCGACCGTCTCCGCGACCGACATCCAGGCGACGGGCCTGACACGCGTCGAGGACGTGCTGAACAACCTGCCGATGGTGTTCGCGGGCATGAACTCGACCACCTCCAACGGTGCTGACGGCACGGCCTCGATCGATCTGCGAGGCCTCGGCAACGTGCGCACCCTGGTGCTCGTCAACGGGCGGCGCCTCGGGCCGGGTACCGCCGACGGGCGCAACTACTCCGACATCAACTTCGTTCCGGCCGCGCTCATCCAGCGGGTCGACGTGCTCACCGGCGGCGCCTCTGCGGTCTACGGCGCGGATGCGGTGGCGGGCGTCGTCAACTTCATCCTGAACACACACTTCGAGGGCGTGCAGGTTAACGCCGGCTACCACTTCTTCCAGCACCACAACAGCAACGCCGTCTCCTCGGTGGTGGCAGCCGCGGGTGACGCCCTGCCATCGAGCGACGTCGATACCGGCTTCGGCAAGTACGCGTCCGTCATCATCGGCTCGAACTTCGCCGACAACAAAGGCAACGCGACCGCGTATGTGACCTACGACAACCAGGGTGCGGCGCTGCAGAAGAGCTTCGACTACAGTGCCTGCGCGCTGCGCCGGAAGACCGCCACGACGCTGGGCTGCGGCGGCTCGGGCACATCCGCCGGCGGCGAGTTCCTCGCTTATTCGAATTCAGGCGTGAACATCCTCGACAACACGGTCGACCGCACCACGGGTGCGTTCCGGCCGTTTGGTGCAGGGGATCTGTATAACTACGGGCCGCTCAACTACTTCCAGGTGCCAAACGAGCGCTGGACCGCCGGCACGTTCGTCAACTACGAGATCAACTCGCACGTGACGGCGTATGCCGACGTCATGTACATGAGAAACCAGTCGCAGGCGCAGATCGCCGAGAGTGGCGACTTCTTCAATGCGTCGTTCATTCCCTGCGCCGATCCGCTGCTGACCGCCGCCGAGCAGGCGACGCTGTGCTCGCCCGCCAATCTCGCCGCGCAGGCCAATCCCACCGAGACGGTCGGCGGGACGGTTTATCCCGGGCTGAACATCTATCTCGGGCGCCGCAACGTCGAAGGCGGCCCGCGAATCGCGACTTTCTCGACCGACGCGGCGCGCGAGGTCATAGGCCTCAAGGGCGACTTCCTCGATGCCTGGACCTATGACGTCTACGCACAGCACGGCACCGTCGACATCAGCAACGGCAACCTAAACTACCTGTCGAATGCGAACATCATCAACGCACTCAACGTGCTGCCGGGACCGGGTGGTGCGCCGACCTGTGCGTCGGTGATCAACGGCAGCGACCCGGCCTGCGTACCGTGGAATGTCTGGGCGCCGAGTGGCGGCAAGCCGGGCAACGTCGTGACGGCTGCGGCGCTGAAGTACCTGAGCGTACCGCTGCTCCTCCAGGGCGACGTCACCGAGCAGGTCGTCTCCGGATCGATCACCGGCGATCTCGGCAAATACGGAGCGAAGCTGCCGAGCGCGGACGAAGGCCTGCAGGTGAACGTGGGCGCGGAATACCGTTCCGAGGCCTCGAACTTCCTGCCGGACCTGCTCTCGCAGCAGGGCAACGCGGCAGGCTCCGGCGGCCCGACACCCCCGGTGTCGGGGAACTTCCACGTCTCCGAGATCTTCACCGAGATGCGCCTGCCGCTCGCCAGCCATCTGCCGGGTGCGGAGGACCTGTCGCTCGAGGGCGGCTACCGCTACTCGAAGTACACGGAAGGCTTTAACACCAGCACCTACAAGATCGGCCTCGAGTGGGCCCCGGTGCGCGACGTCCGTGTGCGGGGCAGCTACCAGCGTGCGGTGCGGGCACCGAACATCGCCGAGCTCTTCACGCCGCAGACCGTCGGTCTCGACGGCTCGAGCGATGGCTGCTCCGGTGCGACCCCCGCCGCAACCCTCGCCGCCTGTCAGCTGACCGGCGTGACGGCGGCGGAGTATGGCCACATCGCACCCAACGCGGCCAACCAGTACAACGGCCTGCTCGGCGGCAACCCCGGACTGAAGCCGGAAACCGCCGACACCTATGGCGTCGGGTTCGTGCTGACGCCGCGGGTCGTGCCGAACCTGTCGATCTCGGTCGACTACTTCAACATCAAGATCGCGAACATCATCGGGCCGATCGGGGGTGACACGATCCTCAACGATTGCCTGTTCGGCAACGCCGCGCAGCAGGCGACCTTCTGTCCGCTGGTGCACCGCGGCCCGAACGGCTCCCTGTGGCTGAGCCCGCAGGGGTTCGTGACCGACGTCAACCAGAACCAGGGTGAGCTCGCGACGGCCGGCGTGGACATCAAGGCCAGCTATCGCGTGCCGCTGCCGAGGCTCGGGTCGCTGCTGTTCGGGCTGGAGGGTACGAGGCTCAACAACCTCATCACGACCCCGGTCGCGGGCGGCGCCTCGTACGACTGTCAGGGGTTCTTCGGCTCGGTCTGCGGCGCTGCAGACCCGAAGTGGCGTCACGTGCTGAACGCGACCTGGTCGACCCCGTGGGACGGCCTCGATCTCACGGTGCGGTGGCGGTACTTCGGTTCCGACACCTC
>DASSQU010000171.1:0-2554 GCA_035702325.1 Steroidobacteraceae bacterium | reverse complement strand
CGGCGCCGCGGGCAGCGACCCGGGGCTCGAGCGCGCCGCTCCCGCGCACCAGCCGCGGGTGCTGCTCGAGCTGATCGCGGCGCGCCTCGCGGCGCAGGACCGCCTGCCCGCGGCGCGCGCCCTCACCGTACGCGAGCTGCTGCGCGCCGTGCGGCTGGCGGACCCGGAGCAGCGCGCACGGCTCGCCGAGCTCGCCGGCGCGTGCGAGCGGCTGCGATTTTCGCCGCGGCGGCCGCCGCCCGAGGCGGTCGCGAGCGCGCTCGCGCGCGGCCGCGAGCTGCTCGCCGCGCTGGAGGGCCGGTTCGCATGAGAGAGCGGCTGGTGACGCTCGGCTGCGCGCTCGGCGCGCTGGCGCTCTTCGTCACGCTGTTCCTGCACGGCGCTTCGGTCGCCCGCCCGGAGACCAGCGTGCCGACCACCGCCGAGCGCGGCGACAACGGGCTGCTCGGCGCGCTCGCCTGGCTGCGCCAGGAGCAGGTGCGCACGCTGTCGCTGCGCCGCCGTTTCGACACGCTCGCTGCACGGCGTGACCTCGCGCCGCGCGGCAACCTGCTCATCGTGACGCTGCCGGCGGCGACGCCGCTGCGGCCGCGGGAGCTGCGCGCCCTCGATGAATGGCTGCGCGCCGGCAACACGCTGCTGGTGCTGGCGGCGATCGCCGATAAGCCGGACTGGGCGGCGGGCCGCGCCTTTCACACCGAGCTCAGCGATCTCACCGGTCTCGGCTACGACTCGGTACGCCTGCGCCCGGCGCCCGGTGCGCCGCCGGCGCCGGGGAGCGCGGACCTGCCGGGGCTCGCGGCGCTCGCCGCCGGCGCCTACCGGCGTCTGGCGCAGCCCGAGCGCACCACGCTGGTGCCCAATCGCGCCCACGCCTACCTCGAGGGCGTCAGAAGCGCGGTGGCGCTGTCGGACTACCCGTGGCGTACCTTTCCGTGGGAGGCGTGGACCGTGACCGTGCCGCGCGCGGGCTTCGTCCTCAGCCTCGCCGATCAGCGCGAGACGGGTGAGGGCGTGCTGTGGGTGCGCACGCGCGGGGCCGGCACGGTCATCGTGAGCGGCTTGAGCTCGCTGTTCAGCAACCGCGCCCTCGGCCTGGCGGACAACGCGCGCCTGCTCGCCAACATCGTCGGCGCCAGCCTCGCGCCGGACGGCGCGGTGCTGTTCGACGACGAGCACCAGGGGTTGAGTGACAGCTACGATCCGGCGCGCTTCTACCGCGACCCGCGCCTGTACGCGACGCTCGCGGTGCTCGCGGCGCTGTGGCTCACCTGGGTGCTGGGCGGAACGCGGCTGCGCGCGCCGCAGTCGCGCACCGCGGCGCCGCGCGAGGCCGAGCTGGTGCAGGCTACCGGGGTGTTCCTGGCGCGGGTGCTGGCGCCGGCGGCGGCGGCGCGGCGCATGTTCGAGCACTTCTTCGCGCGGCTGCGCACCCGGGGGCACGGCCCGCCCGGCGGAGCTCCGCCCTGGGAGCTGCTCGGGAATCAGCCGCGCCTGGCGCGCGCCGATCTCGAGCAGCTGCGCGCACGGTACGCGGCGGCGCACTCGGGCGGGCGCGTGCCGCTCGTCCGCCTGCACAATCTGCTGCTGCGCATCGAAAGGCAGCTCCACGCATGACCGCGGCGATCGCCGAGCTCGAGAGCCTGCTCGCCCGCGAGCTCGGCCGCGTGGTGCTCGGCGCCGAGGCGCCGGCGCGCGCGCTGGCCATTGCGCTCGTGGCACGCGGCCACGTGCTGGTGCAGGGCGTGCCCGGGCTCGGCAAGACGCTGCTCGCCAAGGCGCTGGCGCGCACGCTCGGCGGTGAGTTCAAACGCATCCAGGGGACCTCCGATCTCATGCCGAGCGACATCATCGGCGTGCACGTGTTCGACGAGGCGCGGCGCGGTTTCGTGTTCCGTCCCGGACCGCTGTTCGCCGACGTGGTGCTGGTCGACGAGATCAACCGCGCGGGCCCGAAGACGCAGTCGGCGCTGCTCGAGGCCATGGAGGAGCGCCAGGTGAGCATCGAGCGCGAGGCGCGCGAGCTGCCGGCGGACTTTCTGGTGCTCGCCACCCAGAACCCGCGCGAGTTCGAGGGCACCTACCCGCTGCCCGAATCGCAGCTCGACCGCTTCATGCTGCGCATCGAGATGGACTATCCGCCGCGCGCGGCCGAGGGCGAAATCCTCGCGCGCTACGGCGGCATGCAGACCGCGGCGCAGACGGCGCTCGGCTCGGTGGGGCTGCTGCCGCGCGCGCTGCTCGCCCAGGCGCGCGCCGAGGCCGACGCCATCCACGTCGCCGGGGCGCTGGTCGGCTACGTGCTGGATCTCGCCCGCGCCTCGCGCGAGCACGCGCGCCTCACGCTCGGGCTGTCGACCCGTGGCGCGCTCGCGCTCGTCAAGGCGGCCCGCATCACCGCGGGGCTGCGCGGCGCGGACTTCGCCACCCCCGACGACGTCAAGGAGGCGGCGGTGGCGGTGATGGCCCATCGCCTGGTGCTCACGCCCGAGGCGGCGCTCGAAGGTGCGACCGACGTCGAGGTGGTGCAGAGCCTGCTCGCCGAGACCGCCGT
>DASSQU010000170.1:0-7502 GCA_035702325.1 Steroidobacteraceae bacterium | reverse complement strand
AACCGCCGCAACCGCTACTCGCTCGGCGCCGGTTACGCCACCGATACCGGCGCCCGCGGCACCTTCGGCTTCGAGGACCGCCACCTCAACTCCAGCGGCCACAGCTTCACCGCCGAGGTGCAGTTCGCCCAGATCACCCGCTATGCCGTGCAGACGCACTACCTGATCCCGATCGGCGATCCGGCGGTCGAGAATCTCTCGCTGAACGGCAGCATCGAGCAGCGCCAGCTCGCCGACGTGACCGCCTACACCCAGTCCGCCGGCCCGAGCGTCACCGTGGTGACCGGCCACTGGCAGCACGTGTGGCGGGTGAACGCCGTGCGCACCATCAGCGAGGACCTGAACGGCACCACCACCGACCGGCTGCTGGTGCCCGAGGTCGACCTCGCCTCGGTGCCGAAGGGCTATCTCGGCGAGCCGCAGTTCGAGCACCCGTTCTTCGCCGAGCTGCGCGGCTCGCACACGCTGCTCGGCTCGGACTCCAACTTCATCCAGCTGCACGCGCAGGCGGAGCACGTGTTCCCCATGGGCGCCAAGTGGCATCTGCTGCTGCGCGACGAGGTGGGCGCCAGCCTGGTATCGCGCTTCAGCCGGCTGCCCACGGTGTTCCGTTTCTTCGCCGGCGGCGACAACAGCGTGCGCGGCTTCTACTACAACGAGCTCTCGCCGACCGAGCCGGTATGCACCACCGGGCCCAACGGCCAGTTCCTGCGCAATCCCGACGGCAGCTGCCAGAGTGTCGCGGGCTCCATCAAGATCGGCGGCAAGGACCTGATCACCGGCACCGTCGAGGTGATCCGCGATCTGCCGCGCAACCTCGGGGTGGCGGCCTTCTTCGACTACGGCAACGCCTTCGATCACTTCGGCACTCAGCTGTACTACTCCGCCGGGGTGGGCCTGCGGGTGCGGCTGCCGGTGCTCACCCTCGGGGTGGACGTGGCGCAGCCGCTCAACGTGCCGGGCGCGGGTCCGCGCCTGCACATCAACTTCTCGCCCAAGCTGTGACGGCCGCCCCATGATGCGCCGCGTACTGCTGCTCGCCGCCTGCCTGGTGGTCGTGGTGGTGGTGCTCGCGCCCGCGGCTCTCATCGGCGCGGCGCTCTTCACCACCTCGGGGGTGCAGTTCCTGGTGCGGCATCTGCCCGAGAAGCTCGGCCCGGTGCGGCTGCGGATCGTCGGAGTGACCGGCACGGTCGCGCGCGGCCTCAGGGTCGAGCGCGTCGAGATCGATCACGAGCTGGTGCACCTGCGCTTCGAGGGCATCGACGGCCGGGTGGCACTCGCTCCGCTGCTGCTGCAGACGATCCGCTCGCCGGATGCGACCGTGCACAGCGCGCTCATCGAGGTGAAGCGGCGCACGCGCCCGTCCGAGCCCGGGGAGCTGAACTTCCTGCCCCGCTGGCTGCTGATCACTGCCGAGCACACCGTGGTCGACGACCTCGTGGTCACCGTCCCCGAGGATTTCCGGCTGCACGCCACGCACATCACCGCCGCCGGAGTGCTGCGCCACCGCAGCATCCGCTTCTTCACCGCGCAGGGCGACATCGACGGCGCACACGTGGAGGCGAGCGGGCGGCTGCGGGCGGCGGAGCCGCTCGGCATGGAGTTCCACGGCCACCTCGACTGGCACCGCCCGGGCGAGCCGGCCTGGACGGTGGAAGGGGCGGTCCAGGGCGATCTCAATGCGCTCAACATCGAGGCGCACGCCCTGAGCCCGTTCCGCGCCGAAGTCTTCGGCCAGGGCCTCGATCTCACCGAGCACTGGCACTGGATCGGGGATGCGATCGTGCACAGCTTCGACCTCAGGGCCTTCGGCGCCGGCGGCGCGGGCGATGCGCTCGGGGTCGTCAGCGGCCGCCTGGCGCTCACCGCCGATGCCGCAGGCTTCACCGCCCGCGGCCGGCTCGATCCCGCCGGTCTGCACTCCGGAGCATTCGAGACGCAGCTCGCAGGCTCCTACTCCGCGCGGGTGCTCACGGCGAAGCGACTGGAGGTGCGCCACCCCGCGAGCGGCGCTCGTGCGCTCGCCGCCGGCACCATCGCCCTCGCGCCCGGCGGGCCGCGGCTCGACCTCAAGGGAAGCTGGGAGAATTTCCGCTGGCCGCTCAGCGCCAAGGATGCGGCGGTGGTGAGCGCCGCCGGCCGCTTCACGCTCGCGGGTGTGCTGCCCTACCGTGTGCACCTCGAGGGCGGCGGCAGCGTCAACGGCCTCGCGCTCGCGCCCTTCGATGCGAGCGGGCGCCTCGGCCGTGACGGCCTCACGGTCGAGCAGGCCGGGCTCGGGCTGCTCGGCGGCCAGGCGAGCCTGCAGGCGGAGGTGGCGTGGGCGCCGCGGCAGACCTGGTCGATAGCCGGCCGGTTCACCGGCATCAACCCGGCGCGCCTGCGCGCCGATCTTCCCGGGAGCGTCAGTTTCACGCTGGCCGCTTCCGGACACGGTTTCGATGCGCGCGGCGACCTGAGCGCCACGCTCGGCGCCATGAGCGGCCGGCTGCGCGGGGTGCGCGCGAGCGGCGGTGGCACGCTCGCGCGCTCCGGCGGCAGCTGGACCTTCGACAAGGTGCGCCTGGGCCTCGGCGCCGCCCGTCTCGCGCTCGACGGCCGCGCGGGCGAGCGGCTCGACCTGCGCTTCGCGCTCGACACCGCGGACCTCGCGCTGCTCGCCCCGGGCAGCCGCGGCGAGCTCCATGCCACCGGCACGGTGCACGGGCCACCGACCGATCCGGCGGTGTCGGCCGAGGTGCACGCGCACGCGCTGCGCTACCAGGGACTCGCGCTCGAGAGCCTCGCTGCCGGCATCGCCATCGATCCCACCGCGCCGCAGCGGGAGTCGAAGATCGAGGTGAAGCTGCGCAATCTCAGCTTCGAGCACCGCACCGTGCAGCAGCTCTCGCTCGAGGTGAGCGGCCCGCCGGCCGCCACGCAGGCGCAGTTGGACGCGCGCGCCGGGGCGCTCACGGCGAGCGCCCGGGCGAGCGGCGCCTACACCCATGGCCTCTTCCAGGGCGAGCTCACCGCCCTCACGTTCAAGGGCAAGGATGCGCTCGACCTCGCGCTCGAGCATCCGGTCGAGCTCGACGCCTCAATCGGGCGGCTGCGCGTCGACTGGCTGTGCCTCGCCGGAACCCCCGGCGCCGTGTGCGCGGATGCGGACTGGAGCCCGGCGCACTGGGCCGCGACCGTGATGAGCCGCCAGCTGCCGCTGAGTGCCCTCACCACGGGCATGACGCCCGACGTGCAGTACCAGGGCACGATAGACGCGCTGCTGCACGCGGCCGGAGGAGCCGCGGTGCCGGTCACCGGGACGCTGCGCGCGGAGCTCGCGGACGCGGTGCTGTCGCACCGCCTGGTGAGCAAGAAGATCGAGCACACCCGCATCGGCGCGGGCAGCGTCACCGTCACCGCCACCCCGGAGCTCGTCAGCGCCGCGGCGCTGCTCGGCGACGGCGATATCGGCACGATCCGTGCGCAGCTCGAGGCGCGGCGCGGCAGCGTCGCCGTGCAGGACATGCCCCTGAGCGGCACGCTGCAGGCGCAGACCAGGGATGTCGCGCTGCTGTCGATCTATTTCCCCGACATCGATCGCGCCGCCGGCGAGCTCACCGCCGACGTGACCATCGCCGGCACGCTCGGCGCACCCGAGTTCAAGGGCGTGGCGAAGCTCACGGGCGGCGAGCTCGACCTCTACCAGGTGAACCTCGGGCTGCGTGAGGTCGGCTTCGAGGCGCACCTGAACGATTCGGGCCTGGACTTCAGCGGCAGCGCGCGCGCCGGCGCCGGCACCGCCACCGCCAGCGGCCACCTCGAATGGCGTGCCCTGCTGCCCTACGGGAAGATCCACCTGCAGGGCGCCAGCCTGCGGGTGGCCGACATTCCCGAGGCGCAGATCGACGCCTCGCCGGACCTCGACTTCGACATCCAGGGCCGCCGCATCGAGGTGACCGGCAAGGTCGCCGTTCCCTACGCCAAGATCCAGCCCAAGGACATCGCCAACGCGGTGCGCACCTCGCCGGACGAGGTGATCGTCGGCAGCGAGCCGCCGGGCCCCGCGGAGCGCTTCGAGGTGATGAGCAACATTACGCTCACCCTCGGCGACCGCGTGGCGGTGGACGCCTCCGGGCTCACCGGGCGCCTCACCGGCAGCGTCACCGTGCGCAGCGGCTACGACGCGATCACCCGCGGCACGGGCGAGCTGTCGGTGGTCGACGGCAAGTACCTCGCCTACGCGCGCAAGCTCGACATTCAGCACGGGCGGCTGATCTTCACCGGCGGGGCGATCGACGATCCGGGGGTCGACCTGCGCGCCGTCAAGCAGTTCCCCGAAGTCACCGCCGGAATCAACGTGCGCGGCACACTGCTCGCGCCGCGCATGTCGTTCTTCTCCGATCCGCCGCTGCCGCAGTCGCAGATCGTTTCGTTGATTCTCGCGGGCGGCTCCTACGAGTCCGCGCAGGGCGCCCACCCCGCGAATGCCGCGAGCAGCGCGGCGCTCGGCCAGGGGGCCGCGCTGCTCGCCGCCGAGCTCGGCTCGCGCGTCGGGGTGCCGGACGTCAGCCTCGAGACCGATCCGCTCGCCAACGAGACCTCGCTGGTGCTCGGGCGCTACCTGTCGCCGCGCCTGTACGTGAGCTACGGCGTGAGTCTCACCGAGCAGCTCAACACGCTGAAGCTGCGTTACACCCTCGGCGACCACTGGACGGTGAAGACCGAGCTCGGCACCGCGCGCGGCGCCGATCTGGTGGTCTCGATAGAGAAATAGCCGCCGCGACGCCGCCCGCGCCGCGGGCTTGCGCGCCTTTGCATTAAAATGCAAAATGTGCGCATGTTTATGCACATGCGGCCATGCCCGTGCTGAGCGACACCCACCAGCTCGAGCGTCGCGGCGCCATCGTGCGCATCCTGCGGGGCGGCCTGGTGCGCAAGCAGCAGGACCTGGTGCGGCTGCTGAAGAAGGCGGGGCACGAGGCGACCCAGTCCTCGATCAGCCGCGACCTGCGCGACCTCGGGGTGCTCAAGGCGAGCGGGCGCTACGTGCTGCCGCCCGAGGAGGCGGTGCGCGCCAACGGCGACTTCGCGATGCTCGCGCAGTTCGTGCGCCAGCTCAGGCGCGCCGGCCCCTCGATCACGGTGCTGCGCACCACCATCGGCGCCGCGCAGAGCGTCGCCGTGGCGATCGACCGGGCCGAATGGCCCGAGGTCGCCGGCACCCTCTCCGGGGACGACACCATATTCATAGCCACCGCCAGCAGACACGCGCAGGACGAGCTCGTCGGGCGCCTGCGCGCGCTGTTCCGGATCTGACCCATGGCCCGCGCAGCGCCTGCAGCATCCACGACGCCGATCGTGCTCGCCTATTCGGGCGGCCTCGACACCTCGTTCCTGGTGCCATGGCTCGCGGCGCAGCACCGGCGCCCGGTGATCACCGTGACGGTCGACACCGGGGGAATCGACGCGGCGGCGGCGCGCCGGCTGGCCGAGCGCGCGCGCACGCTCGGCGCCGTGGAACACATCCAGGTCGACGCCCGGGCGGATTACTTCGAGCAGGTGCTGCGCTTCCTGCTCATGGGCAACGTGCGCCGCGGGCAGCTCTACCCGCTGTGCGTCGGCGCCGAGCGCGTCATGCAGGCGCAGTCCATCGCCCGCATGGCGCGCCAGCTCGGCTCCGACACGGTCGCGCATGGCTGCACCGCGGCCGGCAACGACCAGGTGCGCTTCGAGGTGGCGCTGCGCACCCTCGCCCCCGAGCTCACGGTGCTCGCGCCGGTGCGCGACGAGGCCTTCAAGCGCGCGGAGGAGCTCGAGTACCTGCGCGCACGCGGCCTGCCCCTGCCACCCACCGGGGCGGCCTACTCGGTCAACCGGGGACTGTGGGGCGTCACCATCGGCGGCAGCGAGACACTCACCTCGGGCGGCAGCATCCCGGAGGAGGCCTGGATCCTCACCCGCGGCGCGTTCACGCAGCTGCGCGCTCCGGAGCGTCACCGGCTCGAGTTCCGCGCCGGCCGCCCGCTGGCGCTCGACGGTGAGACCGGCACGCCGGTGGCGATCATCGAGGCGCTGGAGGCGCTCGCCGCGCCCTTCGGCATCGGGCGCGGCATCCATCTCGGCGACACCATCATCGGCACCAAGGGGCGGGTGGCGTTCGAGGCGCCCGCGGCGGAGCTGCTGCTCACGGCGCACCGCGAGCTCGAGAAGCTGACCCTCACGGCACGGCAGCAGCGCGTGAAGGAGCTGGTGGCGCTCCCCTACGGCGACCTGGTGCACGAGGGCCAGCTGCTCGATCCGGTGTGCCGCGATATCGAGGCACTGCTCGTCGCCTCGCAGCAGCGCGTCACCGGCGAAGTGCGGCTGCTGCTGCGCACCGGGAGCCTGTTCGTCGAGGGGGTCGAGTCGCCCCACTCGCTGATGGCGGCATCGCGCGGCGTATACGGCGAGGCCGCGGGCGAGTGGTCGGCGCGCGATGCGCTCGGCTTCTCGCGCATCGTGGCGCTCCCGGGCGTGTTCCACGCCCGCGCCGGCGGCGGCACGCCGCCCGGGGAGCGCTAAGCCGTGGTCACCATGCGCAGCGTGGTGGTGGACAAGCTCGCCTCGGTGACGCAGGCCTGCGGCCTGTCGCACGAGGTGCGCATCTCGGCGGACATCCCCGCCGAGGAAGGCGTGGTGGTCGTGGTCGAGGTGCTCAACAACAAGTCGACCTATAACACCCTCGAGCTCGTCAGCGGCCGCATGGCCAAGGTCGGCAAGGGCGACATCGTGGCGGGGGCGCTCGGGCACCGCCAGGCGCTGTTCGGCTACTCCGGTCACGTGCCGCCCGCGCTGCAGCCGGGCGACGTCATCCAGATGCTCAATATCGGCGGCGTGCTCGGGGTGTGCGACTCGATCAACCCGGAGAAGGGCCGGCCGTTCGACTGCCGGGTGCTCGGCGTGGCGCTCAACTTCCCCTACCTCGGCGAGCGCATCGGCGTGCCGGCGCGCGCCGGCTACAAGGCGCTCGACGTCCACGCTGCGCTCGACACGCGCGGCGTGCCGGTGGTGGCGCTCGCCGGCACCTGCATGGAAGCCGGCAAGACGGCGGCCGCGTGCGCGGTGATCGCCCGCATGCGCCACCGCGGGCTCACGGTGGACGCCTTCAAGGCGACCGGCGTGTCGCTGCGGCGCGATATCCTGGCGATGGAGGATGCCGGCGCGCGCCGCTGCTCGATCTTCACCGATCTCGGAGTGGTCAGCACCACGCGCGCCAACGGTCCGGCGCTCACCCGCGCCATGCTGTCCGAGCTCGCGGCCGGCAAGCCCGACGTGCTGGTGTTCGAGCTCGGCGACGGCATGCTCGGCACCTACGGCGTGGATGCCATCCTCGAGTGTCCCGACATCCGCGCCGCGCTCACCGCCGTCATTCTCTCGGCCAACGACCCGGTCGCCGCCTGGGGCGGGGTGAAGCTGCTGCGCGAGCGCTTCCGTATAGAGCCGTGCGTGGTCACCGGCCCCTGCACCGACAACCAGGT
>DASSQU010000169.1:0-4619 GCA_035702325.1 Steroidobacteraceae bacterium | reverse complement strand
CTCGCGGCCGGGGCGGCGCCCGCGCTCGCCGGCACGGCGGTGTGGACCCTGCACGCCGCCGAGCCGGGCTACGCACTCGAGCTCACTCTGCGGCCGCTCATGGCGCCGGTGCCGAACGGCGTCGCCGGGCTGTCGCGCAAGTCCGACCGGCCGGCGGACGCGAGCTATTACTACTCGATTCCGCGTCTCGAGGTTCGCGGCCGGCTGCTGCGCGACGGGCTGCCGCTCGAGGTGCAGGGCCTCGCCTGGCTCGACCGCGAGTGGGGCAGCGGGGGACTCGCGCCGAGCGAGGCCGGCTGGGACTGGTTCGCGCTCCAGCTCGATGAGGGCAGCACACTCATGTTCTATGCGCTGCGAGACCGCGGCGGCGGCCGCGATCCCCACAGCGCGGGCACCTGGGTGGCGAGCTCCGGCGCCGTGCGCGCGCTCTCCCCGGCGCAGGTGCAGATCGAGGTCACGGATCACTGGACCGACGCCGCCGGCGTGCGCTATCCGGCCGCGTGGCGCCTCCGGGTGCCGGCGCTCGCGCTCGACCTCGCCGTGCATCCGGTGCTCGCGGACCAGGAGCTCGCGGAGGCCCGCCCGCGCTACTACGAGGGCGCGGTGGATGTGAGCGGCAGCGAATCCGGGCGCGAGCGGCGCGGCCGCGGCTACGTCGAGCTGGTCGGCTACGCGGGGGAACGCTGAGCAGGGGGCCGCACTGGCGCGGCCGCGTTCCTTGGCCGATGATGCGCACCCCAGGAGGTCCTATGCCACGCCTCATCATTCCCGTCCTGACGAGCCTCGCGGTCGCGATCCCGGTGTATGCCGCGCTGCCCGACGGCGCCCGCGCGCCCGAGTTCACCGCCCAGGCGACGCTCGCGGGCAAGGAGTTCAGGTTCTCGCTCGCCGATGCGCTGAAGAAGGGACCGGTGGTGCTGTATTTCTATCCGGCGGCTTTCACGCCCGGCTGCACCACGGAGGCGCACCTGTTCGCCGAGGCGACGGCGAAGTTCCACGAGCTCGGCGCGACGGTGATCGGCGTGTCCCATGACCCGATCGAGAAGCTCGACCGCTTCTCAGTGAGCGAGTGCCGCAACAAGTTCGCGGTGGCCTCGGACGCCGACGGGGCCATCATGAAGTCGTACGACTCGGTGCTGCCGAGTCACCCCGAGTATGCGAACCGCACTTCCTACGTGATCGCCCCGAGCGGCGAGATCATCTACTCCTACACCGCCATGAACCCCGACCAGCACGTCGCCAACACCATGGCCGTCGTGAAGAAGTGGCAGGAGGCGCACGGCAAGGCCTGAGCGGCGCGACCGGGCGCGCGCCGCGCCGGCCGGGGGCGGCGTCCGCGGCCGGACTCGCCTCAGGCGAGCTGCGCGAGCGCCGCCGGCACGTGGCGGCGCAGCAGCCTGCCTCTCGCCTCCCACTGCGCCGGCTCGCTCAGCGCGGTGAGGAAGCTCGCCTCGCCCCCGGCGAGCACCGCCTGCGGCACCCCGTCGCAGTAAAGTACCCGGTTGCCGATCAGCGCCGGGAGCCGCCCGCCCGGCGTCAGGATCCCGACGAGGTTGAGCGGGTCGGCCCCCGAGAGCGAGACGTACTCGCCATCGCGCGGCCGGCGGCGCGCATCGCGCAGGGGTCCGATCGCTTCCGGCAGCGCGTACTGCTCGCCCGTGACTCCGGCCACGAAGCGGCCGCCGCGAATCTCCCCGCGCGCTTCCAGCCGCCGGCAGCACATCAGCAGCTCGCGCCACGGCGGCAGCCAGTCTGCCTCGCGCGCCAGCAGCCGCCAGAACACCACTCCCCAGCGCTTGAGCAGCGTACGCACCACGTGCTCGACGAGCTCCTCCCCGCGGGTGCGCCCGGCAGCAGGATCGGCCCGCTCCTCGCGCGCCGTGCGCGCCCAGCGTCCGGCGGCGTCCATGCCGAAGAGCGCGATGTGCCCCCGGCGGCGCCGCTGCGCGGCCGGGCGGCGCCGGTCGGACGGCACGAGCAATGCCCGCAGGCCCGCGAAGCTGTCGGAGTTGACGAGCCCGAGCGCGGTGAGCTCCGCGAGCGCTTCCTCGGCCTGTGAGGGCAGCAGCCCGGTGCCGCCCGCGAGCTCATCGAAGAAGGAGGCACCGTGGGCGGCAAGGTACTGCTCGACGCGCGCGGCGGCCGCGCTCAGCGGGGCAGGGTTCGCCGTGCCGCCGAACTGCGACCACAGGCGGAAATTGCGCCGCGCGAGCAGCACGATCGGGGTGGCCCGCACCGGCGCGGCACGCCGCTCCGGATCGGTGCGGCGGCTGCCGAGCCGCGTCCACACGAAGCGCCCGGCGAGACACTGCTCATCGAGCCAGGCCGGCTCGTACTCGCTGATCCGCCCGGGAAGGATCTCGGTTTCCCAGGCGCCGGCTGCCGCCTCGAAGCCTTCGAGCTGCGCGAGGATCGCGCCGACCGCGTCCGGTCCCGCCATGCGCCCCGTCGCCGTCACCCGCTGCCACTCGAACAGGAACCTGAGGAAGTCGCGCGCCTCGATCGGCTCGATCTCGGCGCGCAGCCGCTTGACCGTGTAGCGGTGAATGCGGGCGAGCAGCCGCCGTTCGCACCATTCCGGCCCGTCGACGCGCGCTTCGGGCGTGAACAGGCCGCGCATGGCGAAGCCTTCCGCCTGCAGCGCCGCGAGCGCCGCCTCGAGCTGCGCGGGCGTGACACCCGTCGTGGCGGCGAGCGCGCGAACCGTCACCGGCCCCGACCCGGTGAGCCGCCCGCGCACCACTTCGATGAGCGCCGCTTCCGGGGTGAGCTCGCGCGCGTGCGCCGCCGGTGTCGTGACCTCGGGGTTGTGTGCGGCCCCGGGGAAGAGCGCCGTGAAGAGTGGCAGCTGCTCGGCGCTGACCCACAGGCGCGCACCGCCGGCGGCGAGCTGCGTGGCGCGCCCCGCGGCAGCGAGCGAGCTCATGAGCGCAGGCCATCCCGCCTGGCGCTCGACCTCGCCGGCCGTCAGGCAGGTCAGCCACGCGAGCGCATCGTGCAGCTCGTCGGCGTCGAGCGCGTCGGGCCAGGCTTCGGCGCGCACCCGCGCGATCGCCTCGGGGTCGAGCTGGCCGATGTCGGCCGCGCTCTCGGGATCGAGCCAGCGCCGGCTCATGACCGCCTGCGTGCGCCGCTCCTCGAGCGGCGCATCGTCGAGGAAGGCATACGGCCGGGCCGACAGTACCTCGAGCGCGAGCGGCGAAGGCTCGGTGACATCGCGGGCGAGCATGCGGATGCTGCCCGCCTCGAGCCCGCGCAGCAGCCGCTCGAGACCCGCGACGTCCATCGCCTCCTGCAGGCAGTCCCGGATCGCCTGGGCGACCAGCGGATGATCGGGAATCTCCAGCTCCCCGGTGAGATTCTCGGCGCACGCCAGCTGATCGGGAAAGACCGCGCCGAGCAGATCCTCGGCGGCCATGCGTTGCAGGGGAGCCGGCACCTTCTTGCCGCCGCGCATCCGCGGCAGCGCCAGCGCGATGGCGGCGCTCCAGCGCCAGCGCACCGGAAACATGGGCGCGGCGCACAGCGCCTGGATGAGCAGCGGGCGCACCGTGCCCGAATGCAGGTAGCGCGCCACCCCGGCGAGCTCGAAGCTGTGTGCCGTGGTGAGCGACAGTACGATCGTGTCCTCGGTCGCGGCCGCCTGCAGCTCGAAGTTGAACGCGCGGCAGAAGCGCTTGCGCAGCGCGAGGCCCCAGGCGCGGTTGATGCGGCTGCCGAAGGGCGCGTGGATCACGAGCTGCATGCCGCCGGCTTCGTCGAAGAAGCGCTCCAGGATCACGGTCTCATGCGTCGGCAGCGCGCCGAGGGCGGCGCGCGCGGCGGCGAGATAGCTGACCAGCTGCGCGGCGGCGCTCGCGCCGATGCCGCTCGCGGCGACCAGCCAGGCGGCCGCGGCCTCGAGGCCCGCGTCGAGCCGCCTCTCGAGCTCGCTGCGCAGCCGCGCGACGCTCGCCGACAGCTCGTCGGTCCTGCCCGGGGCCTCGCCGATCCAGAAGGGAATGGTCGGCGGCTCACCGCGCGCGTCCGCGACGCGGATCCGTCCGGGCTCGACACGCAGGATGCGGTAGGAGACGTTGCCGAGCTGGAAGATGTCGCCCTGCAGACTCTCGACGGCGAAGTCCTCGTTGACCGTGCCGACGAACTGCGCCTGGGGCTCGAGCAGCACCTGGTAGTCGGCGGTGTCGGGTATGGTGCCGCCGGAGGTGAGGGCGGTGAGGCGGGCGTTGCGGCGCCCCTTGATGCGGTGGTTGACGCCGTCATGGTGGATGAGCGCGCCGTGGCGGCCGCGGCGCGTGCTGTAGCCTTCGGCGAGCATCCGCACCACCTGGTCGAACTCGGTGCGCGGCAGGTCGCGGTACGGCCAGGCGCGGGTGAGGAGCGCGAACAGCTGCGCCTCGTCCCATTCGCGCGCCGCCACTTCCGCCACGATCTGCTGTGCGAGCACATCGAGCGCGTTCGTGGGCACCGTGAGCCGGTCGAGCTCGCCGCGGCGCACCGCGGCCAGCAGCGCGGTGCACTCCACCAGGTCGTCGCGCGACAACGGGAACAGCCGCGCCTTGGGTGTCCCGCCGACCGAGTGGCCCGAGCGGCCGGCGCGCTGCAGGAACGCCGCGATC
>DASSQU010000168.1:0-2618 GCA_035702325.1 Steroidobacteraceae bacterium | reverse complement strand
GAAGGTGCGCGGCCGCTGCGCGGCCTGGTGAACAGCTAGCGCCCCTGACCGGGCGGCGAGGGACCCGCAGCGCCGCTCGGCGCGATCCGCAGGCCGGCCCGATCAGTTCGGCGGTGAGCTCTCGTCCCTGTCTTTGGGCTTGGCTGGCATCGCCGCTGGTGCGGATGCCGGTGCGGTGGGCTGCGCCGCTCCCGCCGGGGAGGACGGCGCGGCGCCCGCCGGTGCCGCGGTGACTACCGCGGCAGTTCTGTCCGGGAGGTAAAGCGGGCCTTTCTGCCCGCAGCCCCCCGCCGCGAGCGCCGCGAGCAGCGCGCACGCGGCCGGCAGCCCGCGCGCGACTCTCATACGTACATCGACCGCCGGTCGCGCAGCGCGAGCCAGCCGCGCGCCACGCGGTAGATGATCCACAGTGCGAGCGCCACGTAGCCCGCCAGCGCGAACGGGATGCCGATGATGGTGAAGAACGCGAGCACGATCGCCACCACCCACAGCGCCGCGTACCAGAAGGTGCGGATCTGCCAGCGGAAGTGCGCTTCGAGATAGGTGCCCCGGGTCGCCGCGCGGCGCGCGTAGTTCATGATCACCGCAACGATCGACGGCAGGCCGCACACGAAGCTGCCCACGATCGTGTGGAACGTGCCGAGGCCGATCAGGACCGACAGCGAGTGCAGTGCATAGATCACATTGGTGTAGGTGACGAGCGACTCGTCGACCGGGGGCGCCTCGGCACTCATCGAAGGAATGGGGCTGTCCGGCATGGTTCACCTCGCCGCGGGCGTCAGGCATTCTGCCGGCGCTCGACCACGGCCATGGTCAGGCGCGAAACGCATACCAGCCGCTCGCGCTCGTCGCGGATCTCAATATGCCACACGTGGGTGCGGCCGCCGAGGTGGAAGGGACGGGCCGTGGCGGTGACGAGACCGGACGAGATGGAGCGCAGGTGGTTGGCGTTGATGTCCTGGCCGAGGCACAGATGCTCCGCGTCGACGCACAGCGTGGACGCCATGCTGCCGACCGTCTCGGCGAGCGCCACCGAGGCGCCGCCGTGCAGCACGCCGAAGGGCTGATGGGTGCGCTCGTTAACCGGCATCGTGGCCCGCAGGTAGTCCGGGCCGATCTCGGTGATGCGGATGCCGAGGAAGCCGGGCAGACTGCTGCGGCCGCGCTCGGTGAGCTCCTCGGGCGTGGCCGTGGTGCGCCAGATACTCATGCAACTAGTCTAGCCGTTTGCGCGGTGGCAATCTGCGCCTGCGGACCGATCTGCGGAGGACCTCAATGAGCGAATTCGTGCTGCCGGCGCCCGCGACGCCGCGGGTCGCCGTCTCCGGCGGCGGCTTCTTTCCGGTACACCGCATCTACTGCGTGGGCCTCAACTACGCCGACCACGTGCGCGAGATGGGCGGGCCGCCGACGCCGCCAATCTTCTTCATGAAGCCCCCGGATGCGGTGCTGCCTAACGGCGCTGCGGTTCCCTACCCGCCGCGCACCCGCAGTCTGCACCACGAGATCGAGCTGGTGGTGGCGATCGGCCGCCCGGGGCGCGCCATCCCGCCGGAGCGCGCCCTCGAGCACGTGTTCGGCTACGCCGCGGGCAACGATCTGACGCGGCGCGACCTGCAGCGCGAGGCCAAGGACCGCGGCCAGCCCTGGGACGCCGCCAAGGGCTTCGACGGCTCGGCGCCGGTGGCCGCGATCCGGCCGGCCGGGCAGGGTCATGTGACGCGCGGCCGCATCTGGCTCGCCGTGGGCGGCCAGCTGCGCCAGGACTCGGACGTCGAGCGCATGCTGTGGGACGTGCCGCACGTGATCGCCGAACTGTCGACGCTGTTCGAGCTCAAGGCCGGCGACCTCATCTTCACCGGCACGCCCGCCGGCGTCGGGCCGCTCGAGCCTGGAGACCGCGTCGAAGGCGGCATCGAGGGGCTGGAGGTGCTGCGCCACTCGATCACGGCCGCCTCCCAGGGTTCGGCAGCGTGAAGCTCTACGGCTACTTCCGCTCGTCCGCGACCTATCGCGTGCGCATCGCGCTCAACCTCAAGGGACTCAGCTTCGATTCCGCCATCGTGGACCTGCGTGCGCCCGCGAGCGCGCAGCACACCGCGGAGTTTCGCGCCCTGAACGCCCAGGGACTGATCCCGGTGCTGAAGGACGGCGCCTACACGTTTACCCAGTCGCTCGCCATCATCGAGTACCTCGAGGAAACCCATCCCGAGCCGCCGCTCCTGCCGCGGCCCAGCGTGCCGCGCGCGCAGGTGCGGGCGCTGGCGCTCGCGATCGCCTGCGACATCCATCCGCTCAACAACCTGCGGGTGCTCAACTACCTGCGCTCCCCGCTCGGGCGCGACGATGCGGCGATCAACGCCTGGTACGCGCACTGGATCGCGGCGGGCTTCGGCGCGCTCGAGCTGGATGCCAGGCGCCTGAGCGGCGACGGGCGGCACCTGTACGGCACTGCGGTGACGCTCGCCGACGTGTGTCTCGTGCCGCAGATGTACAACGCGCACCGCTTCAAGGTGGACGTCACGCCCTACGCGACGCTGCGCGCGATCTGCGCGCACCTCGAGGCGCTGCCGGCGTTCGCGCGCGCCGCACCGCAGGCCCAGCCCGATGCCGCCGGC
>DASSQU010000167.1:0-5888 GCA_035702325.1 Steroidobacteraceae bacterium | reverse complement strand
CCCCCAGCTCATCCTGCAGTCCCCGCAGTGCCTGCAGCATCTCGTCCGCGGCCTTCCCATAGAGCAGCGCGCCCGCCTCGAGCGAGTAGCGCAGCTGCTTCGCCCGCCGCCGGACCCGGTGATAGTCGCCCATCGACGAGTGGCTGCCGAGCCGGTCGACCGCCTTGCGCAGGCGACGAAAACGGCGGCGGACACGCCGTTCGAGGAGCGCACCGACGCCAACCGTGTCCGGAGGCTCAGCCTCGGCCGCATCGGCAGACGCCTCGCCGAGCGTCTGAATCCAGCGCCGCGCGGGTTCGGCCTCGAGCACGCGCACCATGCGGGCACGGGCCTGGTTGCGCTCGAGCGCGAGCCGGGCCTTCAGGGGCTCGAGTCCGGCGCGCTCGGACGCGGGGAGCTTGCGCATGTAGGCCGCAAGTCCCTGGAGCTGCACGTCGAGATCACGCGTGGCGCCAAGCGCGCGCAGCAGCGCCTTGGCCATCTTGCGTGCGCGCACCAGGGCCGGGGGCAGATAACGCTTGAAGAGGCCGAGGGTCGAGTCGAGACGCCGCGCGATGACCCGCAGCCGGTGCACCTCCTCGGGATCGCGGCCGCGCCGCGCGCCGGGCTCGTGCGCGAGCCACTCCCCGAGGAGCCGCCGCACCTCGAGCCGTGCGATCTCGCCGAGCGGCGTCGCCTCGCCTGAGACCTCGTGCGCTGCGGTTGCGGGCGGCGAATCGGCGCCGGCCACGGCCCGCGGGCCGTCGGCGCCGCGATGGGCGGCGGGCTCGCGCGCGCTGGCCAGGACCTTCATCGAACGACCCTAAGGGAGACGGAGGGGACGCGGAGCAGTGTACCAAAGGCGCAGCGGCCGAGGCGGCTGCGGCGCAGCAGCCGGGCTCGCCTTTCCGGCGATGCTGCAGCGCGCCGCGCGCTATGGTAGTGATAGGCACGCGAGGAAAATTGACGCTCCGGAAGCCACTTACGTATGATTCGCGGCCCCGTGCGGCGGGGCCGGCTAGGGGCGCCTCGAAGTCGTGCCCGTAGCTCAGGCGGATAGAGCATCGGCCTTCTAAGCCGAGGGTCGCAGGTTCGAGTCCTGCCGGGCACGCCAGCCGCGAGAGGGATGGACGGTGGACGTAGCTCAGTTGGTAGAGCCCCGGGTTGTGATCCCGGTTGTCGTGGGTTCGAGTCCCATCGTCCACCCCATTATCTTATCGGCTGAAATTGCCGCGGAGATTCGGCGCGGCGCAGCCGGCGAAAGTCGCGCCTTTCGCCGGCGGTCTACGGAGTAATGTCCGCTGAAATTGCCGCAGGTGGTTTTTCAGCGGGCGCAGCGGGCAAAAGTCACGTCTTTTGCCCGCGGTCGACGGAGTAGTGTCCGCTGAAATTGCCGCAGCAATTTCAGCCCATAGAAAAGGGCCGTTAGCTCAGCTGGTAGAGCAGGAGACTCTTAATCTCTTGGTCGTAGGTTCGATCCCTACACGGCCCACCAGTTTCAATAGCCGACCATCCGTGTCAGGCGGGTCGCCACGGGGCGACAAGATACGCACAACTCCTGATCCTCCGGCCTTGCGCTCTGTCGGATTGCACACAGTGCGCGAACCCCTTGCGGAGCAGCCTGTCCCGCAGCGTTTCCTGAGCTGTGAGGGCCGGGCGGATGAGCGTCAAGTCGCGGTTACATGCGTCGGTGCTGGTCGGCGTGGCGAGCCTCCTCTGCGCCTGCGCGGAACTTCCCGACCGTCTCGACAACCTCGCCGACGCGGGACGGCGGTTCGCGATCGTGCATCCCCTGATGACCCGCACGGCGGTGTTCGCGGCACGGGCGGCGCTGCGCAAGCCGCAGCACCTGCGCTTCGTGTGCAGCCCGAGTTGCCGGATCGAGGCGGGCTCCGGCACCGAGCACGCCAGCCGTCGGCCGGTATTTATCAACCTAAATCAATAGCTTGTATCGGGAGCGTCGGCGGCTCAAAAGGCCCGCTCGCTGCTCGCCCAAAGCGCTCCCGCTCTCCCGCTGCCGCTCCCACCAGGCGCCCGGGGGCCTTGACCGCATCGGCTATACTGGCGGCTGCCCCGAAGCACGGCCGACGGTGTTGACCTGCGTACTCGGCTCGTCCGGTACGCCGCTGCCTGCAGGCGAAAGTGGCGGAACTGGTAGACGCGCTGGACTTAGGCTCCAGTGGGGAAACCCGTGAGAGTTCGAGTCTCTCCTTTCGCACCAGCCGCCTCCTCCCGAACGTGAAGCAGCCGGCGCCGGGCCGTGGCGGGCGCGCGCGAGACGGCGTGTAAGACAGCGAGAATCGATGATGCAAGTTTCGGTATCCGACACGGGCGGTTTGGGCAAGCGTCTCGAGGTGGCGGTCCCCGCCACCGAGGTGGCGAGCGCAGTCGCCGAGCGCCTCAAGCGCCTGTCGCGCACCGCGCGCCTCAAGGGCTTTCGCCCCGGCAAGGCGCCGCTCGCGGTGATCGCCAAGCAGTTCGGCGATCAGGTGCGCGCGGAAGTCGTGAGCGACCTGATGCGCAGCTCCTTCGCGCAGGCGGTGAACGAGACCAAGCTCAAGCCCGCCGCCGGTCCGCGCATCGAGCCGATCGCACTCGGGCCGGAAACGGACCTGAAGTACGCCGCGCACTTCGAAGTGCTGCCCGAGGTGCGGGTGAAGCCGCCCGACGGCATGCAGATCGAGCGTCCCAAAGTCGAGGTCACCGAAGCCGACATCGACGCCATGATCGAGAACATGCGCGCCCAGCGCCCGGTATTCACCGAAGCGGACCGCGCCGCGCGCGACACCGATCGCGTCACGATCGACTACCGGGTGCGGGTCGGTGGCAAGGCCTTCGAGGGGAGCGATGCCACGGACGTGCGCCTGATCATCGGCTCCCACCAGTCGATCCCCGAGCTGGAGGCGGGCCTCAAGGGCACGAGCGCCGGCGAGGAGCGCACCATCACGGCGACCTTCCCTGCCGCTCATCCGAACAAGACCCTCGCCGGGCAGACCGGCGAGCTGCATGTCTCCATAAAGAGAGTCGAGGAGCAGTCCCTTCCGGCACTCGACGAGGCATTTTTCCGCGAGTACGGTGTCGAAGAGGGCGGACTCGCCGAAATGCGCGCCGAGGTGCGCAAGAGCATGGAGCGGGAGCTGGCCGATGTGATCCGCGGGCGCCTGCGCGCCCAGGTGCTCGATAGCCTCTACAAGGACAACCCGCTGGAACTCCCGCGATCGCTCGTCGACGAGCAGGTGCAGGCCATGCAGATCGAGGCGGCGCGGCGCCTGGGCGTGCGCGAGGCGAGCCAGGTGCCGCCGCGCGAGCCCTTCGAGGAGCCGGCACGGCGGCGCGTCGCCCTCGGGCTCCTCATGAGCCATATCGTGCAGACGCAGGCTCTCAAGGTCGATCCGGCGCGGCTGCGCGAGCGGCTCGATGAGCTCGCCGCCGGCTACCCGAATCCCGACGAGGCGCGGCGCGCCTATCAGCAGAACGCCGACGCCATGCGCCAGATCGAGTCCGCCGCGCTCGAGGAGGAGGTGGTCGACTGGGCGCTGAAGTCCGCCCGCATCACCGATCGCCCGATGAGCTTTGCCGATCTCACCGGCTTCGGCCGCGAGCGCGCGGGCCACGAGCACGACCACTCACACGAGCATGCACACGACCATCCACACGAGCAGCACAGCTCGAGCGAGCACCCATGAACGAGCGCGGACTTAATCTGGTTCCCATCGTCGTCGAGCAGACCGCGCGCGGCGAGCGCGCCTACGACATCTACTCGCGGCTCCTCAAGGAGCGGGTGGTGTTCGTCGTCGGCCAGATCGACGACTACGTGGCGAACATCGTGGTGGCGCAGATGCTGTTTCTCGAGTCCGAGAACCCCGAGAAGGACATCGCGCTCTACATAAACTCCCCGGGCGGCATCGTGAGCTCGGGGCTGGCGATCTACGACACCATGCAGTTCGTCAAGCCCGCCGTGAGCACCATCTGCATAGGCCAGGCGGCCAGCATGGGCGCGGTACTCCTTGCGGGAGGCACGCACGGCAAGCGCTACTGCCTGCCGCACGCCCGCGTGATGATTCATCAGCCGCTCGGGGGCTTCCAGGGGCAGGCGGCCGACATGGAGATCCACGCGCGCGAGATCCTCGAGACCCGCGACCGATTGAACAAGATCCTCGCCAAGCACACCGGCCAGAGCGTCGAGCGCATCAAGCAGGACACCGACCGCGACCGCTTCATGGACTGGAACGAGGCGGTGCGCTACGGGCTGATCGACCAGGTGCTGGATAAGCGCGGCGAGCTGCCCACGGCCGGCTCCGGGGGCGCGGGGAAGGGCGGCTGAAGCTCGGGCGCGCGCGCATCGCGGCGCCGCCGGTTTTTACTAAAGTCGTGACGCCGGTCATACAAAACCCCATGCCTACAGCGACTTACCCATGCGCAGGCCTTTGCGTCGCGCGCCCGCGCCTGCGATAAAAAGACGCCCGGCGTGTCACAAGGCTCACGAAGTCGCCGGGCAAGAGGTCATGAGGGCGTGCGATGAGTGAAGATTCGCGCAACCGTCACGACGACGGGAAGCTGCTCTACTGCTCCTTCTGCGGGAAGAGCCAGCACGAGGTCCGCAAGCTCATCGCCGGCCCCTCGGTGTTCGTGTGCGACGAGTGCGTCGAGCTGTGCAACGACATCATCCGCGAGGAGCTCGAGGACCGCGCCGAGCGCGCCCGCGACAAGCTGCCGAAGCCCCACGAGATCAAGAAGGTGCTCGATGAGTACGTGATCGGCCAGGAGCGCGCCAAGAAGGTGCTCTCGGTGGCGGTCTACAACCACTACAAGCGCCTCCAGACCCGCAGCGGCACCGCCCGCGCCAGGGAAGAAGTCGAGATCGCCAAGAGCAACATCCTCCTGATCGGACCGACGGGCTGCGGCAAGACCCTGCTCGCCGAGACCCTCGCGCGGCTCCTCAACGTGCCGTTCACGATCGCCGATGCGACCACGCTCACCGAGGCCGGATACGTCGGCGAGGACGTCGAGAACATAATCCAGAAGCTGCTGCAGAAGTGCGACTACGACGTCGAGAAGGCGCAGACCGGCATCGTCTACATCGACGAGATCGACAAGATCTCGCGCAAGTCCGACAACCCCTCGATCACCCGCGACGTCTCGGGCGAGGGCGTGCAGCAGGCGCTCCTGAAACTCATCGAGGGCACGATTGCCTCCGTTCCGCCCCAGGGCGGGCGCAAGCACCCGCAGCAGGAGTTCCTGCAGGTCGACACCAGCAACATCCTCTTCATCTGCGGCGGGGCGTTCGCGGGGCTCGAGAAGATCATCCTGAATCGCACCCAGCGTTCCGGCATCGGCTTCACCTCCGAGGTGCGCGGCATCAACGCGCGCCCGCACGGGAGCGACCTCTTCCACGATGTCGAGCCCGAGGATCTGATCAAGTACGGCCTGATCCCGGAGTTCGTGGGGCGCCTCCCGGTGGTCGCGACGCTCGATGAGCTCGACGAGGCGGCGCTCGTCTCGATCCTCACCGAGCCCAAGAACGCCCTCACCAAGCAGTACCGGCGGCTCTTCGAGATGGAGGGCGCCGAGCTCGAGTTCCGCGAAGAGGCGCTCAAGGCCGTGTCGCGCAAGGCCATGCAGCGCAAGACCGGAGCGCGCGGGCTGCGCACGATCCTTGAGAACGTACTGCTCGACACCATGTATGAGCTCCCCTCGATGCGCAACGTGTCGCGCATCGTGATCGACGAGACCGTGATCGAAGGGCAGACCAAGCCCTATATCGTCTACGGCTCGGACGAGGGGCGCCTTACGAGCGTCGACGAGCCCCGTCGCGCCTCGGGCTCGAACCACCACTGACGCTGCCAGCGCTGCGGCGATCAGAGCGCGAGCCACGCGAACAGAAACAGGGCGTTGTTATCGCTGGCGGA
>DASSQU010000166.1:0-3928 GCA_035702325.1 Steroidobacteraceae bacterium | reverse complement strand
AGCGGGGCGCCGCGTACCCCTGCTTCTGCACGCCGCTCGAGCTCGAGCTGGCGCGGCGCACGCAGCTCGCCGCCGGCAAGCCGCCGCGCTACGCCGGCACCTGCCGCGAGCTCACCCCGGCGCAGTGCGCCGATCGGGCGCGACGCGGGCTCGCCGCGACGCTGCGCTTCCGCGTGCCCGCGGGCGAGCGCATCCAGTTCGAGGATCTGGTGCACGGGCCGCAGAGCTTCGCCAGCGACGACATCGGCGACTTCGTGGTGCGCCGGGCGGACGGCTCGGCGGCTTTCTTCTTCTCCAACGCAGTCGACGATGCCGCGATGGGCGTGACGCAGGTGCTGCGCGGCGAGGACCACCTCACCAACACGCCGCGCCAGCTCCTCGTGCTGCGCGCGCTCGCGCTCCCGGCGCCCGCCTACGGCCACGTGTCGCTCATCGTCGGGGCGGACGGCGCGCCGCTCTCCAAGCGCCACGGCGCGGTGAGCGTCGCCGAGTACCGCGCACGCGGCTACACGCCGCTCGCACTCGTGAATCACCTCTTCAGGCTCGGGCACTCGAGCCCGCTGCATGGACTCGTGACGCTGGAAGAGATGGCGCGCGGCTTCGATCCGGCGCATCTCGGCCGGGCGCCGTCGCGCTTCGACGAGCAGCAGTTGAACGTCTGGCAGAAGGACGCCGTGCACCACCTCTCGCCCGAGGACGCCCGCGCGTGGCTCGCGCCCATCCTGCCGCCCGGCCTCGAGCCGCAGGCCGCGCGCGCCCTGGTCCGCGCGCTGCTGCCGAACCTGGTGCTGCCCGCGGACGCGGCCCCCTGGGTGGAGATCGTCTTCGGGCGGCCCCCGGCGCTCGAGCCGGAGGGCGAGGCCGTGGTGCGGGGCGCCGGCGCCCCGTACTTCGCCGCGGCGGCGGCGGCGGCCGCCGCGAGCGGCAACGATCTTAAGGCGATCGCCGGGGCGGTGCGCGCGGCCACGGGGCGCACCGGGAGCGAGCTCTACCGGCCGCTGCGCTTCGCGCTCACCGGACGCGCCCACGGGCCCGAGCTCGCGCCGCTCCTCGAGGCGATGCCCGCGGGGGCGGCGCGCGAGCGGCTGGCGCGCTTCGCATGATCCGCATCCACAACTCGCTCAGCGGCGAGAAAGAGGAGCTGCGGCCGCTCACGCCCGGGGCGCTGCGCATGTACGTCTGCGGCCTCACGGTGTACGACTACGTGCACATGGGGCATGCGCGCATGCTCACGGTGTTCGACGTCGTCACCCGGTACCTGCGCCACCGCGGCTACCGCCTCACCTACGTGCGCAACATCACCGACATCGACGACAAGATCATCCGCCGCGCGGCCGAGAACGGCGAGACCACCGGGGCGCTCACCGCGCGCTTCATCGAGGCGATGAACGAGGACTGCGCGCGGCTCGGGATCCTGACGCCGGATGCCGAGCCGCGCGCCACCGGCTACGTGCCGCAGATCATCGCGCTGGCGCAGCAGCTCCTCGATCGCGGCTATGCCTATGTGGCGGCCAACGGCGATGTCCTGTACTCGGTCGCGCGCTTCGCGCCCTATGGCCGGCTCTCGGGCAAGCGCCTGGCGGAGCTGCGCGCCGGGGCGCGGGTCGAGGTGGAGGAGTCCAAGCGCGATCCGCTCGACTTCGTGCTGTGGAAGCGCGCCAAGCCCGGGGAACCCTGCTGGGAGTCGCCCTGGGGAGCGGGCAGGCCGGGCTGGCACATCGAGTGCTCGGCGATGTCGACCGCGCTGCTCGGCACGCACTTCGACATCCACGGCGGCGGCCTCGACCTCAAGTTCCCGCACCACGAGAACGAGATCGCCCAGTCGTGCGCCGCGAGCGGTGAGGCGTTCGTGAACCTGTGGATGCACAACGGCTTCGTCAACGTCGACGACGAGAAGATGTCGAAGTCGCTCGGCAACTTCTTCACGCTGCGCGAGGTGCTGAAGGCGCTGCGCCATCCGGAAGTGCTGCGCTACTTCTTTCTGGCGAGCCATTACCGGGGACCGATCAACTACGCGCCACTGCTGCTCGAGCAGGCGGACGCAGCGCTCGGGCGGCTGTACACGGCGCTGCGCGGCCTCCCGGCAGTCTCCTCCGGGCCGGAGGGGGCGAGCGCGCGCTTTCACGAGGCGATGGACGACGACTTCAACACCCCGGAGGCGCTCGCGGTGCTGCAGGGGCTGGCGCGCGAGATCAACACGGCGCGCGCGGCGGGGGAGGAGCCCCGCGCAGTGAAGCTTGCGGGCGAGCTGCAGGCGCTCGGCAGCGTGCTCGGGCTCTTCACGGTGCCGGCCGAGCAGTGGTTCCGCCTGGCGAAGCCCCCGGCCGCAGCTTCCGGCGCGGCAGGCGCGGGCGGGGAGGTCGGTGGATCCGCGGCGGCGGCGCTCACCGACGCGCAGATCGAGCGGCAGATCGCCGCCCGCGCGGCGGCGCGCGCGGCGAAGAACTGGGCGGAATCGGATCGCATCCGTGCGGCGCTCGCCGCCGCCGGGGTGCTGCTCGAGGACAAGCCGGGCGGCGAGACCCTGTGGCGGCGCGCCTGAGGACGCCTGCCCGATGCGGCGCCGATGGCTCGGGGCGCGGGCCATCGAGTAGACTTCGGTCGACTTTCGGGGTGTAGCTCAGCCTGGTAGAGCACCTGCTTTGGGAGCAGGGGGTCGCAGGTCCGAATCCTGTCACCCCGATATCCCTTTACAGGCCCAGTGGAGACCACTAGTATAGAAAGTGGTCCTGCCTTATATACGACGTTATATACGCCCCCATGGCACTCAGCATCAAGGACCCCGAGGCCGACCGTCTCGCGCGGCAGGTCGCGAAGGCGACCGGTGAGACGCTCACGGCCGCGGTCATTCAGTCCCTGCGCGAGCGCCTGGCGCGTATCAGAAAGATGCGCGGTCCGCGTCTCAGCGAGGAGCTCCTGAAGATCGGCCGACGCTGCGCCCGCCTGCCGGTACTGGACGAGCGCTCCGCCGACGAGATCATGGGCTACGACGATCACGGACTGCCCCGCTGAAGGAGCGAAGATCGTGGTGGTCGACACCTCGGCGCTCGTCGCGATTCTCACTCTCGAGCCGGAGGCGGTCCGGCTCGCGGCGGCACTCGAGTCCGACACCATCCGTCTCATCTCCGCGGCGACGGTAGTGGAGACGGGCGTCGTGATCGAATCGCGTTACGGGCACAACGGGGGGCGCGAGCTCGATCTGCTGCTCGCCAAGGCGGGCCTTTCCGTCGAGGCGGTCACGCCGCAACAGGCCGAGATGGCCCGCGACGCCTGGCGTCGCTACGGCAGGGGGCGACATGCGGCCGGATTGAATTTCGGTGATTGCTTCAGTTATGCCCTGGCGAAGGTTACGGGGGAGTCCCTGCTCTTCAGGGGAGACGACTTCACCCGCACCGATATCGCGCCCACCCCGTACTGATGAAGGCTGCAGCGGGGTAAGCCGCCGGCCGCGCCTGCCGCTCCGATTGCCCTGGCAGTCAGAGCTTCGACAGTATAAGCCTTGACAATATCAGCCTAGGCAAATAATATCCGCTGCGGCCCCGACGATAGGGTCCCGGTCCCCCGAAGGGGAGATTTCCCGGAGCGCAGCCATGGGCAACATCTACGAGAGCGCGAGCTACCAGCCGCGCAGGACGATCGGATCACTGCTGTCGCGCGTGCGGGTGGCGATGCTCGCGGCGATCGACGAGGAGCTGAGCGCCGACCGGCGCCTCGCGCCGCTCGAGCTGAGCGCCGCGCAGTTCATCGTGATCGCAACCCTCGCGGCGGACTCCGAACCGAAGTCAGCGTCGGACCTCTGCAAGGGCATCTCCTACGACGCGGGGGCCATGACGCGCATGCTGGATCGCCTGGAAGCGAAGGGACTCATCCGCCGCAAACGCTCGGCCGACGACCGGCGGCTGGTGCACCTCGAGCTCACCGAGGAGGG
>DASSQU010000165.1:0-9953 GCA_035702325.1 Steroidobacteraceae bacterium | reverse complement strand
GACGCCGCTCATGTCCGCCTCGTGGAAGCGCTCCACCGCGCCCACGTGCTCGTGGCGCAGCAGCAGCACCGTGACCGGGCCGCGCACGGTCTCGATGACGAGGTGCGGCACGTAATGGCCGCGAAAGAAGCAGCTCTGGGCGTACCGGATCCGGTCGGAATCGACCCCGAGCACGACGCCGTTGCTCCTGAGCGCGTGATCGATGGAGGCGGCGCTGACGTGCTCGCGCGCCAGCCAGCTGTCGGGCTCGCCCTCAACGTGCATCACCACCTCGTGCGCCAGGGTGTCGCTCGGGCGCAGCACCCACACGGCGAGCACGATCACGCTCGCGAGCACCGCGCTCGCGGCGAGCGCATAGCGCCGCCAGGCCGGAGCCGCCGGCGCGCGGGCGCGTACTCCCCCGATGTCGGGCGGCCCGCGCTCGAGCGCGCGGCGGATGTCGGCGTCGAGCAGCAGCATCTCGCGCCGGAACGCGTGGCAGGCCTCGCAGCCGCGCAGGTGTTCCTCGAGCTCGCGCGGGAGCGACTCGGGCGCGGCACCGATCAGCAGCCGTGCGTCCTCGCAGGTCACGCCGGCTCCTCCCCCGGCTCCGGCCGGGCCGCGCCCCCGGCGCCGCACAGCTCGCGCAGCCTGTGGCGCGCGCGGAACAGGCGGGTCAGCACCGCGGTGCTGCTCAGCGACAGCTCGCGCGCGATCTCTTCGGCGGAGAAGCCGCCGAGCACCTGCAGCGCGAGCGGCTCGCGGTATGCGAGCGGCAGCTTCATGATGGCGTAACGCATCGCAAGGAGCTCGCCGTCGGGCGCCGCGGTCCGCGCGCTGTCGGGGATCTCCACCACGTCATCGAGGCTCACGAGCTCCAGGCGCTTGCGTTCGTAGAGGCGCGCGTGCTCGCGCCTGACGATGGTGAGCAGCCAGGGCCGCGCCGCCGCCGGATCCTTGAGCGTGTCCCGCGACCGCCAGGCCCGCAGCAGCGCCTCCTGCACGATGTCCTCGGCGATCGACCGGTCGCGCGCCAGCCAGTGCGCGAAGCGCAACAGCTCCGGGCGCAGCGACTCGAGGAGCGCCGTGAGGGGTGCCTGCGCTTGCGCACTGCGCAGCCGCTCACCTACCAGGGAGACCGGGGATTGCGATCGGGAATTGCGCATGGGCGGGGTTTGCCGTGACCGCGGCGATTATATGGGCGCCGTCGAGCCGCCGGGGGCAATATCCCCTGATGCATCCCGGTCTCCTCGCCCGGGCCCGGTTCCGCAACACCGCCGAAAGGAGCTGCCGTGAGATATCTCGTCCGCTGGCTGATCGACTGGCCGAGGCGCGTCGCCGGGCACCTGACCTGGCTTGCGCCGCTCGTCGCACGCCTCACGGTCGGGTGGGTGTTCCTGTGGAGCGGCTGGGGCAAGCTCACCGACCTGCCGACGGTCATCCAGAACTTCGTCGGCTGGGGCATCCCGTTACCGCAGCTGCTGGGGCCGTTCGTGTCGGGCGTCGAGTGCTTCGGCGGCCTGTTCCTGCTGCTCGGGCTCCTCAGCCGCGTCTCCGCCGGGGCGCTCGGCGTCACCATGATCGTGGCGATCCGCTCGGCCAGGTGGGGCGAAGTCGACTCCCTGGTGACCCTGCTCGGGTTCGACGAGTTCGAGTACCTGGCGCTGTTCGTGTGGCTCGCGATAGCCGGCGCGGGCCCGGTATCGGTCGATCACTGGCTCGAGCGCTGGTTCGACCGCACCGCAGGGGCAGCCCGGCGCATGGCAGGTGCGCAAAACGCCCCGGCGTAACAAAATACGCGCCGCCCCGGTCTGCTCACGGCCGGGGGCTTGTGTCCCGGCTAAACGTCTCAACCACTAAGGACCACCCACATGCGTAAACCCAGCTCCGGCGTCGCTATCGCAACCGCGGCTGCCATGCTCTTCGGCGTCGGCTTGGTCAGCACGGCCGCCGCGGCGGAAGGCGGCAAGATCGAGTGTCACGGCGTGAACGCCTGCAAGGGGCAGTCGGCCTGCAAGGGCGCCCATAACGCCTGCAAGGGACAGAACTCCTGCAAGGGCAAGGGCTACCTCGAGATGACCAAGGAAGAGTGCACAGCCGCCAAGGCAAAGATGAAGGAGGGGGGCAAGTAAGCTCTACGGCTCCGAAGAACTGCGTCCGCCGGCGTGACGCCCGGCGGCGCAGTTCACGTCCCGGTGCGCTCGGGCGGCAGTAGCGGCCCCGCACCGGGACTTCTTCACTGCCACCATTGCGCGCAACCATGAGCCTTCCGCCGCTGCGGGCCGCCGCCGTTCGCTGAGAGCCGCGTCAGTCCTGCGGCACGCCGTCGAAGAACTCCACCACGCCGCTTTCGAGCGAATACTCGGCGCCCACGACCAGCAGACCGTCCCGCTCGATCGCCTGCTCGAGCAGGCGCGAGCCGTGGCGCAGGTGGTCGGCCGACATGCGGATGTTGGCGCGCACCGCCGCCCGCACCAGCGCGTCGCGATCGCCCCCGGCGCCGCGCTCGATGAGCCCCTCGACTGCGGGCCGGATGCGGTCGACGATCGAGCGCAGGCTGCGCGACTGCTGCTGGGAGGGGCGCGCGAGCTGCTCGAGGGTCGCGTGGATGGCGCCGCAGCTGGAATGCCCGAGCACCACCACCAGACGCGTGCCGAAAGCCTCAGCGGCGAACTCGACGCTGCCCACCTGCGAGGGGGCGACGATGTTGCCCGCCACGCGGATGACGAACAGGTCCCCGAGGCCCTGGTCGAAGACGATCTCCGCCGGCACGCGCGCGTCCGAGCAGCCGAGGATGATGGCGAACGGTTCCTGGCCGGCGGGCAGCACGCGGCGCCGGCCGTTCGCAGCGGTGTCGCTGCCCAGCGCCGCCACGAAGCGGCGGTTGCCTTCGCGCAGCGAGACGAGTGCTTGCAGGGCCGAAATCACCGGCGTGGCGTTCTCAAACCCGGGTGGTTTGCCCCAATATACCGCACGAGTCCCCCGTGGAAGCCTTCCTGATCTCGCTGTCGACCGTGGCGATCGCCGAGATGGGCGATCGCACCCAGCTGCTGTCGCTGGTGCTCGCGGCGCGTTACCGCCGGCCGTGGCCGATCCTCGCCGGCGTCCTGTGCGCGACGCTCGCCAACCATGCGGTCGCCGGGCTGATCGGCGCCCGTCTCGGGCACTACCTCACCGCTGCGCGCCTCGATGCGGTGGTGGGGGCGGGCATGATCGGCATGGCGCTGTGGACGCTCAGGTCCGACACCCTCGAGGGCGAGCCCGCCGGTCCGCGTCGCGCCGGTCCCTTCCTCGCTACCGCGATCGCGTTCTTCGTCGCCGAGATCGGCGACAAGACGCAGGTCGCGACACTGGCGCTCGCCGCCGCCTACCCGAGCCTCGTGACGGTGGTGGGCGGCACGACACTCGGCATGGTGGCAGCGAACGCCCCGGTGGTGTTCCTCGGCAACGCCTTCGCACGGCGCCTGCCGCTCAGGGCGCTGCATCTCGCCGCGAGCCTGCTGTTCCTCGCGCTCGGAGCGCTGTTCATCGCCCGGGCGCTCGCGCGCGCCGCCTGAGCGGCAGCCGCACGCCGGGGCGTCTCAGCGGCGGCGGGGACCGCGACTCGGTTTCGCGGCGAGCGGGTCCTCGGGCCAGTCGTGCTTCGGGTAGCGGCCGCGCAGGTCGCGGCGCACCTCGCGGTAGGCGCCGCGCCAGAAGCTCGCCAGGTCGCGCGTCACCTGCACCGGCCGCTGCGCCGGCGACAGCAGCCGCAGCGTGAGCGGCACGCGGCCGCGGTCGATGGCCGGGGTGGCCGCGAGCCCGAACACCTCCTGCAGCCGCACCGCGACCGCCGGCGCGCCGTCACCCTGGTACTCGATCCGCAGGCGCGCGCCACCCGGCAGCGTGAGATGGGTCGGCGCGCGTTGCTCGAGCGCACGCCGCTGCTCGGGGCTGAGGCGCGCGCGCAGCGCCTCGGCGAGCGGCAGGCGGTTGAGGTGCTCGCGGCGGGTCATGCCGTCGAGCCACGGCGCGAGCCACTGCTCGAGCGAGGCCTCGAGCGCGGCGTCCGTGACCTCGGGCCATGCGGCCTCGCGCGCGCCGGCGGTGCGCGGCGCCGCGCGCAGGAACCCGATCCGCGCCTGCAGCTCGCGCGCCTCGCGGTCCCAGGGGAGCGCGGCGAGGCCGAGCTCGCGCACCCCGGCGAGCATCGCCGCGCGCAGCGCCTCGGGGGGAGCGCCGGGGAGCGGCTTGTCCTCGAGCGTGAGCGCATCGAGCGTCAGCGTGCGCCGCGCGGTCACCGCCTGTCCGCGCGTGTCCCAGCCGATCGAGTCGCGCTCGCGGATGCGGTCGGCGAACTGCGCCATGAGCTCCGCGCGGGTGAGCGGCGCGGCGAGCAGGATGCGCGCATCGCGCCCGGCATCGTCCAGGTCGGCGGCGACGATCAGCTCGCGCCGCGACAGCGGCTGCGCTTCGGCGAAGACGGCGCCGCGGCCGTTGGCGAGCAGAAAGCGGCCGCCGCCGGTCCGCAGGCCGATGCGGTCGGGGTAGGTGAAGGCGAGCAGCAGCCCGGCATCCTCGTCGCCGGTGGGACCTGCGGCGGCGGCCCCGAGCTGCCGTTCGAGCTCGCGCGCGCTGCGCCGCACGCGCTCGAGCGCGTGGCTCTCGGCCGCCGCCTGTCCCCGCGGGCCGGCGAGCAGCGCCAGGCGGGTGCCGACGTCGGCATCGCGCGCCTTGGGGAGGCCGCGCAGCAGGTCGCGCTCGGAGAGCAGCGCCGCGAGGCGCGCGCCGAGCGGCACGCGCCCGAGCGCGCGGGCGCGCAGCAGCATGTGTGCGAGGCGCGGGTGCACGCCGAGGCGCGCCATCGCGCGCCCGTGCGCACTGATGCGGCCGTCGGCCTCCAGCGCCCCGAGACGCCCGAGCAGCTCGCGCGCGCTCGCCAGCTGAGCCGCGGGCGGCGCATCGAGCCAGGCGAGCGCGGCGGCACCGCGCACGCCCCAGCTCGCCAGCTCGAGGGCGAGCGGCGCGAGATCGGCTTCGAGGATCTCCGCGGGCGTGAATGGCGCGAGGCTCGCGTGCGCCCCGGCGCTCCACGCCCGGTAGCACACCCCCGGGCCGACTCTCCCCGCGCGCCCCTGGCGCTGTTCGGCGGAGGCGCGCGAGATGCGCCGCGTCTCGAGCCGGCTCATGCCGGTCACGGGATCGAAGCGCGCACGGCGTGCGAGACCAGAATCGACCACCACACGCACGCCGGGCAGCGTGAGGCTCGTCTCGGCGATGTTGGTTGCGAGCACCACCTTGCGGGTTCCGGGCGCGCCCGGCGCGAGCGCGGCGTCCTGCTGGGCGGCGCCGAGATCGCCGTAGAGCGGCAGGATGCGCGGCGCCGGGTCCGCCGCCCCGGCCTCGAGCAGCGCCGCGACGCGCCGGATCTCGCGCGCCCCCGGCAGGAACACCAGCACGTCGCCGTGCTCCTCGCGCAGGGCCCGCAGCGTGAGGCGCGCCAGCGCCTCCTCGGGGCCGGCGCGCGGCGCGCCGGCGGCCTCATCCGGCAGCAGCGGCAGTCCCCGTCCGGCGTAACGCGTCTGCACCGCGAAGGCGCGGCCCGCGGCCGCCACCACCGGCGCGTCCCCGAGGAGCCGGGCGACCGCCGCCCCGTCCAGCGTCGCCGACATGACCAGCAGCTTCAGATCCGTCGCGAGCTGGGCACGCGCGTCGAGACTCAGGGCGAGCCCGAGGTCGGCCTGGAGGCTGCGCTCGTGGAACTCGTCGAAAATGAGCGCCGCCACGCCCTCGAGCGCCGGATCGTCCTGCAGCAGCCTGGTGAGCACCCCCTCCGTGACCACCTCGATGCGCGTCGCGCTCGACACGCGCGTGTCGAGCCGCATGCGGCAGCCGACCGTCCCGCCGACGCGTTCGCCGAGAGTCTGCGCCATGCGCTGCGCGATGGCGCGCGCGGCCAGCCGGCGCGGCTCGAGCATGACGAGCCGCTTGCCCGCCGCCCACGGCTCCTCGAGCAGCGCGAGCGGCACGACCGTGCTCTTGCCCGCTCCGGGAGGCGCCGCGAGCACCGCCGCCCGGTGGCTCGCCAGGGCTGCCCGCAGCGCCGGCAACGCCGCGTCGATGGGCAGCCCGGAGCTCACCAGATGTGAACGCGCTCCGCGGGCGGCAGGTACAGCCGGTCGCCGGCCTTGACGTCGAAGGCCCGGTACCAGGCGTCGACGTTGCGCACCACGCCGTCGACGCGGAACTTCGCCGGGCTGTGCGGGTTGCTGGTCACCTGGGTGCGCAGCGCCTCGTCGCGCGACAGCTCGCGCCACACCTGGGCCCACGACAGGAAGAAGCGCTGATCGCCGCTGAGGCCGTCGAGCACGGGTGCGGGCTTGCCGTGCAGCGAGCGGTGATAAGCGTCGTAGGCCACCGACAGGCCGCCGAGGTCGCCGATGTTCTCCCCGAGCGTCAGCCGTCCGTTGATGGTGAGTCCCGGCAGCACCGTGTAGCCGTCGTACTGCGCGGCGAGCCGGTCGACGCGCGCATGGAACGCCTCGGTGTCCGCCGCGAGCCACCAGGTGTGCAGCACGCCGTGCGCATCCGACTTCGAGCCCTGATCGTCGAAGCCGTGGCCCATCTCGTGCCCGATCACCCCGCCGATGCCGCCGTAGTTCACCGCCGGATCCGCGTGGGGATCGAAGAACGGCGGCTGCAGGATCGCCGCCGGGAACACCACCTCGTTGAAGGTCGGGTTGTAGTAGGCGTTGATGGTCTGCGGCGTCATGCCCCACTCGCCGCGGTCGGTCGGCTGCCCCATGCGCCTCACCTGGCGCTGCCACTCGAACACCGCGGCGCGGGTGGCATTGCCGAAGGCGTCCCCGCGGACGATTTCCAGGCTGGAGTAGTCGCGCCACTTGTCGGGATAGCCGATCTTGGGGTGGAAGGCGGCGAGCTTCTCGAGCGCCACTTTCCTGGTCGCCGCGCTCATCCACGGCAGGTTCTCGATGTGCCCGGCGTAGGCGGCGCGCAGGTTCTCGACCAGCTCGAGCATCTGCTGCTTGGAAGCGGGCGGGAAGTAGCGCTCGACATACAGCTCGCCGACCGCCTCGCCGAGGGCGCCGTTCACGGCGGCGACGGCGCGCTTCCAGCGCTCGCGCTGCTGCGGCTGGCCGTTGAGCGTGCGCCGGTAGAAATCGAACACCTCGTCGTCGAAAGCCTTCGGCAGCACGTCGGCCACCGCGGCGAGGTAGTGATAGCGGAAGTAGGCGCGCCAGCGCTCCACCGGCTCGCTCTCCAGGAGCTTGCCGAGCGCCTGCACGGCATCGAGCTCGCGCACCACGAACTGCTGCTCACCCGAGAGTCCGTCGGCCGCGAGCAGCGCGCCCCAGTCGAAGCCCGGCGTGAGCCGCTCGAGCTCCGTGCGGCTGCGCAGGTTGTAGGTGAGGTCGCGCTCGCGGCGCTTGGCGGCCGGCCAGTGCACCCTGGCGATCTGCATCTCGAGGTCGAGGACCGACTGGGCTTCCTCGGCGGCGTTGGCGTCCCCGGCGAGGGCCAGCAACCGCTCGACGTGCGCGCGGTATTTGCTGCGCAGCCCGACGTATACCGGGTCGTCCTTCAGGTAGTAGTCGCGGTCCGGCATGCCGAGTCCGCTCTGGGTCACGAAGGCGACGTAGCGGTCGGGGTTCTTCTGGTCGGTGGTGATCGCCACCCGCAGCGGCGCCTTCAGCCCGAGGTCCTGACGGCCGATGAGCTGCGCGATGTCGGCGTGGGTGCGCGCGGCGGCGATCGCCGCGAGCCCGGGTTGCGCCGGAGCGAGCCCCGCGCGCTCGATGGCGCCGGTGTCGAGATAGGCGCGGTAGTAGTCGCCGACCTTGCGGGCGATGCTGCCGGGCGGCGCGTCCACCGGCAGCGACTCGACGATGCCGCGCACCTGCTGCTCGGTGCGCTCCTGCAGCTCGTCGAACGAGCCGAAGCGCGTTCGGTCGGGCGGAATGGTGTGAGTGTCGAGCCAGTGACCGTCGGCGTAGCGGTAGAAGTCATCGCCCGGCTTCGCGCGCGTGTCGCGTCCGTCGAGATCGAGCCCGAAGGCGCCGATCTGCGCGTGCGCGCCGGCGGCGGGCGCCGCGGCCGCGGCACCCTGCGAGGTGCCGACGGTGATCGCCGCGCAAGCGATCGGGGCCATGGCCATACGTCCGAGCATGCGAGTCACTCCCGGAGAGCGGTTCAGGCGGCCCCGCGCCAGGCGCCGAATGCGAACAGCAGCCAGCCGCCGATCAGGGCGAGCCCGCCGAGCGGGGCGCTCACGCCGAGCGCGTGCGGCGCCCCGAGGGCGAGCCCGTACAGGCCGCCGCAGAACAGTACGGTGCCGGCGAGGATCACCGCCGCGGCGGCGCGCAGCACCGCACCCGCGAGCGCGCGCAGCGCCAGGCCGACGCCGAGGAGTCCCAGCGCCTGGTAGAAGTGGAACTCGAGCGCGGTGCGGTAGACCTGCAGCCGGTCGGGGGCGAGCGAGCCGGCGAGCGTGTGTGCGCCGAGCGCGCCGAGCAGCATGGCGAGCGCGAGCAGTGCGCCCGCGACGGTGAGCGTCGCGCGGCTAGTCACGCGCCGGGCCGAGCAGCGGCTTGATCAGATCGAGCGGCAGCGGAAAGACCAGCAGCTGCGTGCGCTCGTGCGAGATGTCGGCGAGGGTCTGCAGGTAGCGCAGCTGCATCGCGCTCGGCTGCTGGGCGAGTGCCTGCGCCGCCTCGACCAGGGTCTGCGCAGCCTGTTTCTCGCCCTCGGCGTTGATGATCTTCGCGCGCCGCGTGCGCTCGGCTTCCGCCTGCTTGGCCATGGCGCGGATCATGGTTTCGTCGAGGTCGACGTCCTTGATCTCGACGGTGGAGACCTTGATGCCCCAGGACTCGGTGTTCTGGTCGAGGATGCGCTGCAGGTCGACGTTGAGCTTGTCGCGCTGCGCCAGCAGATCGTCCATCTCGTGCTGGCCGACCACCGAGCGCAGCGTGGTCTGCGCGACCTGGCTGGTCGCCTCGAAGGCGTTCGCCACCTGGATGATGGCCTTGCCGGGGTCGACCACCCGGAAGTAGATCACCGCGTTCACCTTCACCGAGACGTTGTCGCGCGTGATCACGTCCTGCTTGGGCACGCTCAGCACGATCACCCGCAGGTCGACCTTGCGCATGCGCTGCACCGCCGGCCACACGAAGATGATGCCGGGCCCCTTGACGCCGGTGAACCGCCCGAGCGTGAACATTACGCCGCGCTCGTACTCGTTCAGCACCTTGAGCGAGCTGAACACGACGACGATGAACACTATGAGGATCGCGACACCGAACGGCATGAGGCTCTCCAGTCACTGCGGCTCCACCCACAATGTTAGACCTTCCACGCGCACGATGCGCGCCTGCTCGCCGGCGTGCAGCGGGGTGTCGCTGCGCGCGTTCCACAGCTCCCCGCCGTAGCGCACCCGCCCCTTGCCGCTGAAGTCGTCGACCACCTCGGCGAGCTCCCCGACCATCCCCTGGGTGCCGGTGGCTACGGGTGCGCGCATGGAGCGCGTCGCGAGATAGACGATGCCGGCGATGATGAGGGCGCCGACGGTGGCGAGCGCGGCGATCAGCGAGCGGGCGATGTGCAGACCGGGCACGTCGGTATCGAACAGGATCAGCGAGCCGACCACGAATGCAATCAGACCCCCCGCGCCGAGCGAGCCGTAGGTCGGGAAGAAGAACTCCGCGACGATCATCGCCGTGCCGAGCACCACCAGCGCCAGGCCCGCGTAGTTCACCGACAGGATCTGGAACGCGAACAGCGCGACAAGCAGGCAGATCGATCCGACCACTCCCGGCAGCACCGCGCCGGGATTGTAACCCTCGAGCAGCAGCCCCCAGATGCCGATCAGCATCAGCCCGTAGGCGACCGTGGGATTGGTGATGACCGCGAGCAGGTCGGTGCGCCAGTCGGGCGCGACGCGCAGCACCGTCAGGTCGCGCGTCGCGAGCCTCACG
>DASSQU010000164.1:0-3873 GCA_035702325.1 Steroidobacteraceae bacterium | reverse complement strand
AACCTCGGCGATCGCGGCCGCCGCCGGCAGCAGGTGCTCGAAGGTGTCGAGCACCAGCAGGAACGGCCCGGCGTCCTGCAGCCGGGCGCCGATCAGCTGCGGGAGCGTGCGCTGCGCGACCGGCTGGATGTCGAGTGACTTCGCGACGGCGGGCAACAACAGCTCGGGATCCTTGAGCGACGCGAGCCCCACGAACTGCACGCCGGCCGGGAACTGCCCGGCGACCGCCGCCGCAGCCGCGACCGCCAGGCGGGTCTTGCCGGCGCCGCCCGCGCCGGTGAGGGTGAGCAGCCGGATGTCCGGGCGCAGCAGCAGCTCGCCGATCTCGCGCAGCTCGCGCTCGCGGCCGACGAGCGGGGTGCGGGCCGTCGGCAGGTCGGGGCGTCGGGCGGTCACGGTCTGCAGGTACGCGGCCGGCGGGCGCTCCACCGGCGCCAGCCGGCTCACTTCGGTGGTGAAGACGTAGCCGCGGCGTGGCACGGTCTTCAGCAGCCGCTGCTCCTGGTCCTCGAGCGCCCGGCGCAGCTCCACCGTGCACTGCACCAGCGAGTCGTCGGTCACGCAGGTGTTCGGCCACAGCGCCTGCATCAGCTCCTGCTTGCCGATCAGGCGGCCGCGGTTCTCGATCAGGTACTTGAGGGCTTCGTAGACCTTGGGTCGGAGCTTGACCTCCTCCGGACCTTTAAGCACGCAGCCGCGCGACAAGTCCAGGGTGAACTCGCCGAACCGATAGGTTGCGGGGCCTGCTTCCAACCGGGCACTCCTGAGTCGAGGACCCTCCTGCGCCTGCCATTTTTGGCTTTTTTTGGCGTAATTTCGTTACTTCAGGCCACAGGGCTGGCTACGTTAGGCTGGTCCCGCGGTCGCGCCCGGGGCAGCCGGCGAGCCGTCCGGTGCCGGCGCCGGAGGACTGCGACAAAGTGTAGCAAAGCCAGGGTCGCGGGACACCGACCCCGGCCGGCAAGCAGCCCGTGCGCTGCGCCGGCCGGATCACCGACATCCTGAGCCGCAGAGGTGAGCCAGATGAACAAAGCAGCTGACCCAGCACCTGCCGGCGACGGCTCGCGGCAGCGCGCCGAACGCTCCGGCGCACCGGCCCTCAGCGCCGAGATGCTCGAGCGATTCGCCTCGCGTGCCGCCCTGTACGACCGCGAGAACCGCTTCTTCGAGGAGGACTTCAAGGAGCTGCGCGCCGCGAAGTACCTGCTGCTGCCGCTGCCGGCGCAATTCGGCGGGGCCGGCATGACGCTCGCCGAGGTGTGCCGCGAACAGCGCCGGCTCGCCTATCACGCGCCGGCCACGGCGCTTGCGGTCAACATGCATCTGTACTGGATCGGCGTGGCCGCCGAGCTCTGGCGCCGCGGGGACAAGAGCCTGGAATGGATGCTGCGCGAGGCAGCCGCGGGCGAGATCTTCGCCGCCGGCCATGCCGAGAGCGGCAACGACATTCCGGTGCTGCTGTCCACCACCAAGGCGGAGCGGGTGTCCGGTGGCTATCGGTTCACGGGGCGCAAGCAGTTCGGCTCGCTCACCCCGGTGTGGACGCGCCTCGGGCTGCACGGCATGGATGCGAGCAACCCGCGCGAGCCGAAGATCGTCCACGCGTTTCTGTCGCGCGACAGCGCCGGGTACATCATCAAGGAGACCTGGGACGTGCTCGGCATGCGCGCGACGCGCAGCGACGACACGCTGCTCGAGCAGGCGTTCGTGCCGGACTCCTGCGTGGCGCGCATCGTCCCGGCCGGCGGGGCGGGCCTGGACGCGTTCGTGATGGCGCTGTTCGCCTGGGCGCTCATGGGCTTCGGCAACATCTATTTCGGCCTGGCGCAGCGTGCGCTTGATGTGGCCGTCGGCGCGCTCAAGGGCAAGCGCTCGCTGGCGCTGTCGCGCACCATGGCCTTCCACCCCGAGGCGCAGCACGCCATCGCCGACATGGTGCTCGAGCTCGAAGCCATCGAGCCGCACCTGGAGCGGGTGGCCGAAGACTGGTCGAACGGGGTGGACCACGGGGCGCGCTGGCCCGCCAAAGTGTTCGCCGCCAAGTTCCACGCGGTGGAGGGCGCGTGGCGCGTCGTAGACCTGGGGCTGGAGGTCACGGGCGGGTACGGCATCTTCCGCTCGCTCGGCTACGAGCGGCTGGTGCGCGATGCGCGCCTGGGGCGCATCCATCCCGCCAACTCCTTTCTGACTCACGAGGTGGTGGCGAAGACTGCGCTCGGTATCAGTCTCGACGAGCAGCCCCGCTGGGGCTAGGCCGCGGGACCGGTTACGCCGGCACCTGCAGCAGCCGCGCGACGTAGCGCGCCAGCGCGTCGACCTCGAGATTCACCCGCGTTCCCACCGCGGCGCCGCCGAGCGTCGTCGCCGTCTGCGTATGCGGACTTATGTTGACGCCGAAGCTCGCTCCCTCGACCGAGTTGATGGTGAGGCTCACGCCGTCGACCGCGATCGAGCCCTTCACCGCGAGGTAGCGCGCGAGCCCGGCCGGGGCGGCGATCGTGAGGCGCTGCGAGCGCGCCTCGCCGCCGAGCGCACGGATCTCGCCCACGCCGTCGATGTGCCCGGAGACGAGGTGGCCGCCGAGCGCATCCCCGGCCCGCAGCGACGGCTCGAGATTGACCGGCGCGCCCACGACGAGCTCGCCGAGCGTCGTGAGCGCGAGCGTCTCGCGCGACACGTCTGCCGCAAAGCTTCTTCCCTCCACCGCGGTCGCCGTGAGACAGCAGCCCTGCACGCAGATGCTGTCGCCGACTGCGACGCGCCCGGGCTCGAGCCGCGGGAAAGCGATCGTGAGGCGCAGGTCGCCGCCGCGCTCCTCGCGCGCCGCGATGCGGCCGAGGTCGACGACGATCCCGGTGAACAAGCGCTCGCTCCCCGCGTCCTCAGCCGCCCGCCGCTGCCGCCCGCGGGCGCAGCCGCAGCAGCAGGTCCTCACCGAGCGGGCGGGTCTCGATGAGAGTGAAGGCGAGCGCCTCGTCGAGCGCGGCCGGCTCCGGGAGTCCGAGCAGGGCCCGCGCACGGTTGCCGAGCACCCGCGGCGCCACATAGAGCAGCAGCTCGTCCACCAGCGCCTGCCGCACCAGCTCGCCGGCGAGGGTGGGACCCGACTCGACCTGCAGCTCGTTCACCTCGAGCTCCCCGAGCCTCGCCAGCACCGCCTCGAGCGACAGCCGCTCGTTCGCCTCCGGCACCGACTCGATGCGCGCGCCTCGCTGTGTGAGCCGCATGCCCGACTGCACGTCCTTGAACGAGCCCTGCGCCGTCAGGATGAGTACCTCGCCGCCCGCCGACAGCAGCCGCACCCCGGGCGGCGTGCGCAGGTGGCTGTCGAGCACGACCCGCAGCGGCTGGCGCCGCTCGCTGTCGGGGGGCTCGGGCGGCAGGCGCACGTTGAGCTGCGGATCGTCGGCGAGCACCGTGCCGACGCCGGTGAGGATCGCGGAGCTGCGCGCCCGCCAGCGCTGCGCGTCGGCGCGCGCGGCCTCGCCGGTGATCCAGCGGCTCGCGCCGCTCGCGAGCGCGGTGCGCCCGTCGAGGCTCATGGCCAGCTTGAGCCGCACCCAGGGCAAGCCGGTGCGCATGCGCTTGAGGAACCCGGCGTTGAGCTCGGCGGCATCCGCGGCGAGCAGGCCCGACTCGACCACGATGCCCGCCTCGCGCAGCCGCCGCGCGCCGCGTCCGTCGACCTGCGGATTGGGATCGTCGAGCGCGTACACGATGCGCGCCACCTGCGCCGCGATCAGCGCCTCCACGCACGGCGGCGTGCGCCCCTGGTGACTGCAGGGCTCGAGAGTCACGTAGACGCTCGCGCCCGTGGCGCGCTCGCCGGCGGCGTGCAGCGCGGCGATCTCGGCGTGCGCCTCGCCGGCACGC